>CAMYOR010000019.1 GCA_947278105.1 uncultured Tissierellia bacterium | reverse complement strand
TGTGTATAAGAGACAGGCTTAGGGGAATGCGCTCTGGTTCCCTATGATTCCCCGATTTCAAATTCCGGCCTCCTCTTCTTTAACACCCTTTTTGACGAAAATGCCTCCTGTCACTTTGCCCTGGGGGCCGCCTATCCGACCTGCCTTGAGGGAGGCGCTGCCATGACGGAGGAAGAACTGACCCATGCCGGCGCAAACTCTGCCCAGGTCCATGTGGACTTTATGGTCGGCAGCAAGGATTTAAAGATCACTGGAAAAACAAGCCAAGGAGAGGAAATCCCGGTCTTCCTGGACGGAAACTTTGCCTTTTAATCCTTCTTTTCCCGGGTCTAAAAATTTTTCCCTTAAAATCCTATTCAAAAAATCCACTGGCTTTCAAAGAAAAAGCCAGTGGATTTTTTATTTCGAAGGAACCTGTATTTTCTTTTCAAGGTCCGGAGTGGAAGAAACCTTGTCATTTTCATCCACCCATATGAGCTCAATCTTTTCATTGGAAAACCGGTCTCGAATTTCTTTCGCCTCTTCCTTTGTGGAGAGGAAAAAGGCGGTGGAAAGAAGGTCGGCCAAGCCGGAATCTTGGGTGACCACGGTAACCGAAGGATAGAGGGTTTGGGGCTGAAGAGTCTTTGGATTTAAAATGTGATGGTAGCGAATCCCGTCAACGATAAAGTACCGCTGATAATCCCCGGATGTAACCACGGACATCCCGGGCCCCACCTGGACCGTACAGGCCATTGCTGAATCTTCATCGGCCCGAGGATCCGCAATCCCCACCGTCCATTCCTTTCTCCCGTCAATGGGCCCGCCAATCGTGCGGACATTGCCTCCGGCGCTAATTAGGCCATGGCCCAGGCCTTCCGCCTCCAGCTTTTTCGCCACCAGCTCCGTGGCATAACCCTTTCCCACAGCCCCAAGATCCAGGGCCATCTCCGGATCCTTGATAAAAACCGTCTTTTCTTTATCATCCAAGATGATGTTTGCCGGATCAATGTGTTGGGAAATCTCCTTGAGCTTTTGCAGGTCGGGAACCTTCTTTTCTTCCCGACCCTGGTTCCATAGGGCCACGGCCCGGCCAATCCCAATATCGACTTTTTTTGAAACATCTTCATAATGGCGAAGGGAAAAAGAGATAAGGTCATAAAGCTCATCCGGCACCTTCACAGGAGCTTTTCCCGCCTGATCATTGATCGTTTTGGCATTCACCCCGCCTTCCACGTTATGAAAGGTGTCAAAAAGCTGGTGAAGCCGCTGAAATTCCTGGTGGGTCATTTTTACATACCGGTCAAAGGCTTCCTGACTTTGGGTAAAATAGGTAACCGAAATAATGGTGTCGAAGGTATCGTAGAAAGTCGCCGATTCCTTTAAAAACTTCTCTCCATCCACCGATTCAACCCACTGGCCCTGGCCTTCTACCGGCTCGTTTCGAAGGTCTTCGATTTTTTTCCCGATAATTCCGGATGGATTTTCCCCCGCTTCCGAAGAAATCTCCAAAGAGGAAGTCTCGTTTGAAGCCTTCTCCTTTCCCGGGCCGGTGCAGGCCGTCAGAGCCAAGGCCAATGCCAAGGCCCCCAGGCCCCCCCTCCATTTTTTCATTCCGCCTCCTTTTAAAGGCGTTTTTTCCTTTATCCTGAACAATTTATTATCCTTCACCCTTTTTTTATAAAATTAAAAAAGAATTTGCAATCAGGCGCTTCTCTTGCTATAATCAACAAGCATGGACCATTAGCCCAGTTGGTTAGAGCGCCACGTTGACATCGTGGAGGTCGCTGGTTCGATTCCAGTGTGGTCCACATAGCCGCTTGAAATTTCGATTTCAAGCGGCTTTTTTCTGCCTAAATTTTCTTTCCGGCCACCAAATTTAAAGCAGATATCCCCGGGATCCTCTCCCCTTTAGATTGACCTGCGATCCTCCAGGGCTCGGGAGAGGGTAAGTTCATCGTAGTATTCCAGGCTTCCTCCCACCGGAATGCCGCTGGCAATCCGGGTGACGGTAATATCCTCCCGGTGGAGAAGGCCGGCCAAAAAAAGCATGGTCGTTTCTCCTTCAACAGTGGGCGAAATGGCTAAAATCACCTCTTGAATGGGCTGACCCTCTTCTCGGCTTTTCGAAATCCGGCCAAGGAGCTCATCCACTCCAATTTCACTGGGTCCCAGGTCTTTCATGGGAGAAATCAGCCCCTTTAAAACATGGTAGAGGCCCCGGTAAGATTTGCCCCTCTCCACCGCCAGGAGATTTTGCACATCCTCCACGACGCATAGCTTAGACCCGTCCCTCTTTGGATCTGAACAAATGGAGCAGATCTTCTGATCGGTGATATTGCCGCAAATTGGACAGGGATGAATTTTCTCCTTTACCGCAAGAAGGGCCCCGGCTAAGGCTTCCAATTCCTCAGGCTTCCGGTGAATCAGGCTGAGGACAATCCTCTGAGCCGTCTTTCGTCCAATGGTCGGAAGGCGGCGGAACTGATTAATTAAATTCTCCACCGTCTCCGGATATTCGCTGATCATAAACCGGGAATACTCAGCCCGCCGGTGAGCCTTCCCATCTCTTTTTCATTGAGATCGCCGGCCTGCTTTAAGACATCATTGACGGCAACCATGATCATGTCCTGAAGCATTTCCACATCATCGGGATCCACGGCATCGGGATTGATTTCTACGCTTAAAAGCTCCCGGTCCCCATTCATGGATACCTTGACCATTCCGCCGCCGGCAGATGCCTCCATGACCGTCGATTTGACCTTGGCCTGGGTTTCTTCCATTTCCTTTTGCAATTTTTGCATTTGACGCATCATATTCGTGCGGTTCATCCCCCCGCTGTATCCGCCAAAATTACGCTTTGTCATGTTCCCTCCACGCTGATTGATCTTTTCATTCCTCTTCGGAAAAACGGGTGCCCGAAGGCCCCTTCCAGTAAAAACCTTTCTCTATCTTACCCTATTTTCCCCTCCCCGTGGGGCCGGCCCTAAGGCTTTACGTCTAACAGGTCCGGGGGAAAAACTTCTCGGATCTTTTTTTCCGGATCCGCCTCCTCCGATCGGGATGGGGGAAGAGAAGCCTTCGCTCTATTAGACCACTCTTCCCTGCCCATGACATGGGCACGAACCTCTTTTCCCAGCCTTTCCCCAAAAAGGAGACTCAGGTCCTCTTCATGGGCCTGGATCAGCTTTAAAACCAGCTTTCCCTGGGAATCATCGGAAAGAATCAGAAAAAGATCCTCTCCCTCGAGGCTCGCCTCCTCGATTTTCTCAAAAAAGGCTCCCGGGGCAATGGCTCGGGCCCCGGCCTCTTTCGCCAGGTCTTTCCGGTTCTCTAAGAACCAGGACTGAATTTTTTCCCGGTCCTTTTTAGGGGGCGCCTCTTCTTTTTCCTTGGCGGGAGCCGGTTCCATCGGCTCTTTTTGAGGCTCCTCTTTAATAACTTTTTCCGGTTCCGGACCTTTTAAAGGCTCCTCCGGAAGAGGATCTTCCTTTTTTTCTTCTTCCGCCGGCTTTTGGCTCTTTTCCCCCAAGCCTTCTCTTTGGATTTTTAGAAGCTTGGCCTCCACCGCCTCCAGCCGGGAAAGCCAGTTTTTTTGGGGAATGTATTCCACCAGTCGGACTAGGGTGGACTGAAGGATGGCCTCTTCAAAATCCGCCTTGCGAATTAAAAGCTCTCCCTCAATGAGAAGCTCAATCGAATCAGAAATTCTCTCAATGGAAGAGAGTCCCGCCAGCTCCTCCATGGTCCTTTTCTGGAGGGCATCGACCGGCAGGCGGGCATCTTCCGGTCCCAAAGCCTTTACCAGAAGAAGGAGGCGGAAGTAGTCAATCAGCTCCCTGAGTAAAACGTGAGCGTCCTTTCCCTCTAAAAGGAGCTGGTTTGAAATCGCCAAAACTTCCCTCCTCTGATCGGAAAGGATCGCCCGGCTGATCTTAGCTACGGCTTCATAGCCCACGGTTCCCAGGACCTCTTCGACATCTTCTTCCCGGATTTTTTTTGTCCCCGATGCCAAAAGCTGGTCTAAAAGAGAAAGGCCATCCCGCATTGACCCGTCCGCCGCCAGGGCCAGGGCGTGGAGGGCGGGCGGCTCAATGGCAATATCCACCTTCTGGCCGATCTGCAGGAGGTTTTTTTCAATCGAACTGATATCCAGCCGGCGGAACTCATAGCGCTGGGTCCTTGAGAGAATCGTCACCGGGATCTGCTGGGGATCCGTGGTCGCCAGGATAAAAATCAAGTGGGCCGGAGGCTCTTCCATAATCTTCAAAAGTGCGTTAAAGGCCTCCATGGTGATCATATGGGCTTCGTCAATGATATAGACCTTGTATTTAAGCTGGGCCGGAGGATAGAGGACCTTGTCCCTGAGCTCCCGGATATCGTCTATCCGCCGGTTGGAAGCCGCATCCATCTCGACCACGTCCAAGCTGGTCTCATTTAAGATAGCCTTGCAGTTGGCGCATTCATTGCAGGGATTCCCGTCCACGGGGTTTAGGCAGTTGATGGCTCGGGCAAAAATTTTAGCCGAGGAGGTCTTCCCCGTCCCCCGGCTTCCTGCAAATAGGTAAGCATGGCCGGGCCTTCCCGTTTTCACCTGGTTTTTTAATACCCTGGTAATATGGTCCTGGCCCAGGACCTCGTCAAAGGTTCTGGGCCGGAATGCCCGGTAGAGCGCTTTTTTCATAGTTTCTCCCTGTTCTGGTTTTTCCCTCTTCAAGCTTTGATGGGCTAAGTGGGGCCCCTCCCCGTGAATGCAGGGGCCGTTTTTCCTTCGTTAGGAAGGCGAAGCTTCTATTAATTATCCTCCTGGGGGATAAATTCTTTAAAAATGATCTCGAGTTTTACTTCTTTTCCCTTCCGAAGGACGGTCAGGCTGGCCTTATCCTCCAGCTTATACTGGAGAAGGAGGGTCTTTAGAGCGTTCATCGAATCCACGCTCTTGCCATCCAGATTAAGGATGATATCGTCCTTTTTTACGCCCGCACTTTCGGCCGGAGACCCCTTCATCACCGAACGCACGACCACTCCGGAACCGACCGGTAAGGGGGTTTGGCTGATCTGATTGACCGTCTCGACATTGTAGCCGGTAACTCCCAGATACAGGGGCTTATAGGAACCGGATTCCAAAATTCTCCGGACAATTGGCCGTACGGTGGAGACGGGAATGGCAAAACCGATCCCCTCGGAAGAAGAGGGCTTGGCAGAATTGACTCCAATAAGCTTTCCTTCGGCATTGAGCAAAGCCCCGCCAGAGTTTCCAGAGTTGATGGCCGCATCGGTCTGAATAAGCCCGTCCATGACATTGCCGTCCTGAAGGGTAATGGACCGATTGAGGCCCGAAATATATCCCGAGGTTAAGGTCGACTGGAGGTCTAGGCCAAGGGGATTTCCAATGGCAATGGCCTTATCTCCGACCTGAATTTCATCCGTCCCGGCAAATTCAATGGGTACCAGCCCTTCGGCCTGGATCCGAATGACCGCCAGGTCCAGGGTGGGGTCGGCCCAAATGAGTTTGGCCGGCTTTTCTTCCTTGCTGTTTAAAAGAACCGTTACCTTCTTTGCCTGCCCATTGTCCACGACATGGGCATTGGTAAGGATATATCCATCTTTGGAAAGAATAATTCCGGAGCCGACCGACTCCGTATACTGGGGGATCCCAAAAAGGAAGGGATTTTGACTCATTCCGGGGGCAATGGTCGTAATGCCGACAATGGACGGCAGACACTTTTTCGCCACGGCGTTTTCCACGGTGGAATTTTCTTTAAGAGAAATTTCCATCTTTTGGGGCTCGCCACCAGACCTTCGGGCCGGGTTTTTCGCTATAAAATGGCCCTGAGAGAGGAAGCTATAGGAAATCAGCCCTCCTATAATCGCTCCCACCAAAACAAGAGTGAGCATTTTTAAAATGGACGGCTTTTTTAAGCCTGCTTTTTTGATTTCATCCCGAACCAATTCCCGGGTTCGCAAATCATCTCGATAAGAGGAATTCCACGAATCGGTCATGACTTCCTCCGGTTTTTCTGAAAACTGCTGTTCATTCATCCCTTTATCCTTCCTCCTAAGGGTTCGCAAAAGCCCCAATTTTCACATACACATATATAATTAGTACCACATATCAAAGGAAACTGATATATTTTTAGTAGTCCTCCCCGAAAATTCTTCTTTCCCTTTTCACCGGAAAAAAGCCTTTTTCAGGGACCCTTATAAAATTAAAGAAAGAGATTTTCATGCCTGTCATTGATCAAAAAAAGCCCCAGGAAAGGGCTCGCTATGAATCCTTCGTAAAAAACAGTCCCTACGGCCGGCCCACCCAGTCCATTTCCTGGGCCCAGGTAAAAAATAACTGGTCCTCGGACCTGGTCACCCTTGAATCGGGGGGAAAGATCCAAGCCGCTCTATCCCTGATCGGCATCTCCAACGACGGGGTCCACTCCTTCCTCTATGCACCGAGGGGACCGGTTTGTGATCCGAAAGACCTCAGTATGGTCCAGGCCCTCCTGGAAGAGGCCCGGCCGGTAATTGAAAAAAGGAAAGCCTTTCTGGTCCGAATGGACCCGGAGACCCCTTACGATCCTGACCTGGTCAAGGCTTATCAAGAAGCGGGATTTTCCGTTCGGACCCGGGGCCTCAACGAACATTCCTTTTCTAACCCCCGCCAGAACATGATCCTCTCCCTTCCCGGGAAAAGTCTGGAAGGGGTGATTGAAGAAATGCCCGCCCGCCAGCGGACCAAGGTCCGCAAAACCTATCGGACGGGCCTTGAAACGGCCTTCCTACGGAAGGATGACCCGGCCTATGAAAGGGCCCTGGACCGTTTTTACGAGCTGACCGAAATCATGGCCGCCCGGCAAAAAATCAGTCACCGCCCCCGGGCCTATTTTGACCGGGTGATGAAGTCTTTTGAAGATGCCCGCCTCTATTTCACCCGGGATTCGGAGGGGGAAATCCTTTCTATGTGTCTGGTTATTTTTTATGACCGAAAGGCCTTTTATATTTATGCGGCTTCTTCCAATGAAAAAAGAAACCTCAACCCCAGTCTCCAGATGAATGTCGAAGTCATCCGAGATGCCATGGAAGAAGGGATGGAGGAGTACGACATGGGCGGCATTTTTATCAAGGATATGAACAGCGGACTTTATCACTTTAAAAGAGAGCTGATCGGGGAAGATTCCTACCGGGAATTTTTAGGAGAAATTGACCTTGTCCTTGACTCGAACCTCTATGAGGAATTTTTAAACCGGTAAAAGCTACTCAGCCTAAGTCGCAGGCTGGCGGCAGGGTCCGAACCCCTCTGAGGCCCTCAAAAAACATGGCAAAATGCCGACCTCACCCTTTCATAGGTATAGGTCGGCATTTTGACAGGGTCTGGACCCCTCTCTGATTAGGCTTTTTCTTTGGCCTCGGCGGCTTTTTTCGTCGCATATTTTGCGGCGGAAAGACCGGCCGTTTGTCCCCGGCCAATCGCAACGCTCACCTGGTAAGGCAGACCGACAATATCTCCGGCGGCAAAAATTCCCGGCAGGCTCGTTTCCATCTGCGGGCCTGCTTGAATATGCGGCCCGTCCATGGCAATGCCCGGAACCAGACGGTCAGCGGGAATCGCCTCTCTCATAAAAAAGAACCCGTCAGCTTCTAGCTCTCCATCCTCCAAGACCAGCTTTCTTGCCCGATCCTCTCCGACTAGTTCCCTGGGCTTTTGTAGAAGGACTTTGATCCCCGGATCCAGGTCCAGGTCCTGACCAGTCAGGTTGACTACCGTCGTCTCCCCGTCAATCTCATGGATAAAATTGGCATCTTCTGCGGCGTGGGGAGTGTAAGCGACAATGACCACATTTTTTCCCTTATAAAGGGCCGCATCACAGGTCGCACAGGTCCCGACGCCTCTGCCTAAAAATTCCTCTTCCCCGGGAATCCTCTTTCCAAAGTCCACCCCCGTTGCGATAACAACTGAAAGAGCGGTGACCATTGACTGGTCCGGCATCAAAATGCCAATTTCTTCTCCCATGGGATAGATGGTCTGCGCCATCAGCGGACAAAATTCAATGGATTCATGGGTTTCAACATGTTCGCGAAACTTTTTTAAAAGGTCTCTGCCGGTCACTTCGCTAAAGCCCAAGACATTTTCTAACCGGGGCGCCTTGATAAGCTTTCCGGACTGGTCCGGGCCCAAGAGAAGAACGCTTTTATTGCGAACCGCTGCGTTTAGGGCCGCCGCCATTCCTGCCGGACCCGCCCCGACAATGGCAACATCATAGGTCTTTTTCATGGTTATTTGCTGTAATAGTCCAGCTTTGCCTGGATGGTGGACTTGGGCGCCAAGCCAACCATCTGATCCACCTTTTGTCCGTCTTTAAAGAACACTAAGGTAGGAATGCTCATTACGCCAAAAGAGGCGGCCAAAGCTTCTTCTTTATCGACATCAATGGAATAAATCTCATACCCCTCCCCGGAAAGCTCTTCCAGGGTCGGCGCCAGCATTTTGCAGGGTCCGCACCAGGTCGCAAAGAAGTCCACTAAAATCAGGCCTTTTCCTTCTTTTACCTTGGTCTCAAATTCTTGTGTATTAATCTGCTGTGTCATTATTTTCTCCTCCACTTCTTTCTGCTGATGAATCTTTATTATTGTTACCCTGGGAGGGAAAAAAACAACAGCTTTCGCAATTCTTCAAAAAAGGCCCCTTCTTCGCGGCCGGCGGCCCGATAAAAATCAAATCTGTCCTGCCCCTCTTCCCGGTTACTCCTGAATCCCTGCCGAGTCTCCGGATTTTTCTTCATCCATTTTTCGAATCGCTTCTCCCAGGTCTGAAACAGAATCCAAAATCAATAAACCGGTCTCTTCTAGAAGAGGCCGATCTCGGTAACCATAACTGACAAGAAGGGTCCTTGCTCCCGCTGCCTTTCCCAAAAGGGCATCCACTTCGGAATCGCCAATGTAGATCGTTGAATGGGGGCCCAGACCCAGGTCCTCCATCATCAAAAAAAGGCCCTGGGGATTGGGTTTTTTCGGCGTATCCGGTCGAGCTCCCCGGACCAGGTCAAAGGTTCCTTCCGGGAAAAAATGGTCAAGGATCGGATGACAGATGAAGTCTGGTTTATTAGAAAAAACGCCCAGAAGATCCCCCGCTTCTTTCCTCTCTTTTATGAAATCGAAAATGCCCGGATAGGGACAAGTCCCCTCAATGGGGTCCGAAAGATAAGCCTGATTATAGGCCTGTAAAATTTCTTCCTTTTTTTTGGCGCTTAGATTTTCCAGGCCCAATCTCTTTAAGGAACGTTGAATCAGCTTTTCAGATCCGTTCCCAACGAATTCCCGGCACTCCTTTAGGGTAATTTTTCCCCTTCCCAAAGGCTCCAGAGTCCGATTTAGCCCCCTTAAAATCGAAGGAAGGGTGTAAAGAAGGGTCCCGTCCAGGTCAAAAACAAGAAGTCTTTTTTTCATTGGAATGCCTCTACTTTCCCGGATCGACAAGTCCGGGTCCTTCATTCCGCCCGGAAGAAGGGCCTGATCCCGGGGCCGCCAGGAATCTTTCTAAAGAAAAATGGTAGAGACCGATGGCGCAGGCGGTAGTAAGATTGAGGGAATCAACCTCCCCGGATTGGGGGATAAAGACAGCTCTTCCATAGCAAGCCGCTCCGGGATCCAGGCCCGATCCTTCATTTCCAAAGACCAAGGACCATTTTCCAGCAGGCCTCTGTGAGCAAAGGGCCTGGGCTTTCGGATCTACCATAAAGAGGAAAAGAGTCCGGGCCGGATCCGGAAAGGCCTTCCGGTAAGCCTCCAGATTTTCAAAGTGGGAATAGCGAAGGTGAAAAACCGCCCCCATAGAAGATCGAACGGTCCGGGGATGGTCAAAGTCGCAGGAATCCCCCAGGGTAACCAGGTCATGGAGTCCAAAGGCTAAAAGGGTCCGGGAAATACTTCCCAGGTTTCCCATGTCCGAAACCCGGTCCAGGACCACATGATTTTCATCCGCCACCTCCTCATGAAGGGTTTTAAAAATTCCAGCCAGGTAGGTATTCCCCTTGACCGCAAGTCTCCTTAGATCCTTATCGGCCAGCCGGTAGGGAATTTTTTTCTCCTCTAAAAATGGGATGAGGGACTCTTTTTCTCGAAAATCCTGGGAAATGAGGATTTCAAGAACCTTTTCCGGAGCGTTTTTTACCAGCTCCATGGTTGGAAAGGCCCCTAGGGTATAGGAGTAACCCTCCCCCCTTTTATATTTCTTCCAAACCATACATCCTCCTTTCCCTCTATGTACCGCCGAATCGGACGCAGCTTTTAAAAAAACGGAAGTTTTCCTTCCCTTTATTATATTCCTTCCCCTGAAAGCCCTGGCTTAAAAAATGTTTTCCCGAATTTTCTCGCATTTGTCTCAATTCCGATATAATACTAGGAAAAGCCCCCGGTAAAATCCTTGCAAAAGATTCTTTCCTTTGCGGACCGATCTTCCATGCTTTTATAACCCACCCAACTATTGAGGAGGAATCCATGAATCGTAATGAAGAAAACCTGACCATGCTCTTTGATTACTATGAGATGACCATGGCCAACGGTTACTACGAATACGGAGCCGGTGATGTGATCAGCACCTTTGATCTTTTCTACCGACAGAACCCTGATCATGGCGGCTTTGCCATCTTCGGCGGTCTGGAAACCATAATCGATTATATCCAAGACCTGCATTTTTCTGAGAAAAACATCGATTTTTTAAAGAGTAAAAAGATCTTTAACGAAAAGTTTTTGGAAAGCCTGAAGGATTTCCGCTTTACCGGCGATATTTGGGCCGTTCCGGAAGGCTCCGTGGTCTTCCCCAATGAACCCCTAATCACTGTCCAAGCTCCGGTGATCCAAGCAAGCCTCCTGGAAACGATGCTCCTTCTTACGGTAAACCACCAAAGTCTCATTGCCACCAAGGCCAACCGCATTGTCCGGGCAGCCAAGGGACGGCCGGTGATGGAGTTCGGGTCCCGCCGGGCCCAAGGCCCTGATGCCGCCACCTTAGGCGCCAAGGCCGCCTATATCGCCGGTTGCGTAGGGACGGCCAACACTCTTTGCGATGAGCGCTTTGGCGTTCCTGCTCTGGGAACCATGGCCCATTCCTGGGTGATGAATTTTCCCAGCGAATTTGAAGCCTTTAAGGCTTATGCCAAAACTTATCCCACAAACTGCATTCTTCTCGCCGATACTTACGATGTGTTAAATTCGGGCGTTCCCAATGCCATTCGGACCTTTAAAGAGGTTCTTGAGCCGATGGGATACCGTCCCGGCGGAATCCGCCTGGATTCAGGCGATATCGCCTACCTCAGCAAAAAGGCCCGGATCATGCTTGATGAAGCGGGCTTTCCCGATGCTTCCATCGTCGCCTCCAATGGCCTGGATGAATACCGGATTCGGGACATCCTGGACCAGGGAGCCCAAATCAACAGCTTTGGCGTCGGGGAAAGGCTTATTACCGCCGCATCAGACCCCGTCTTTGGAGGCGTTTACAAGGTCAATGAGCTGAAAATCCGCGGCGAAGCCGTTCCCAAGATCAAGGTCACGGAAAATGTGGATAAGATTACCACTCCCGGCTTCAAGCACTTCTACCGGTTCTACGATCAGGACGGGATGGCCCTAGCGGACCTGGTTGCCCTGGCCTCTGAACCAATGCCGGATGGGGGGCCCTATGAAATCTTCCATCCTACTTATACCTGGAAAAAGACCCTCCTAAAAAATTACCGGGTCCGACCCATGCACGAGCATATTTTTCACGAAGGAGCGCTCATCTACGACCTCCCCTCCCTAGAAGAGAGAAAGAATTACTGCGAAAAAGAAGTCGGCTCCCTTTGGGAGGAATACCAGCGGTTCGACCATCCCCATATTTACAAGGTCGACCTTTCCAAGGATCTTTGGAACCTAAAGCAGCGGCTCTTAAATGAAGAACGGGCCAAAGCCCTTCATATTGAATAAGGAATCTCCTTTTCCCAGAAAAAAAAAGACAGAGCCCGAACCTTTCCCTTGTTCGAGCTCTGTCTTCTTTTTTATAAAATTTTTCTGATTAATAGGGTTTATCCTGCAGAGAATGCTCCAGGGCCATGGCCGCCGTAACAATCGCTGTCAGGAAGACATCCTCTTCCGTACACCCACGGGAAAGGTCGTTGATTGGAGCATTCAGACCCAAAAGGATCGGGCCAAGGGCCAGGTAGTGACCCAGGTGCTGGCCAATCTTGTAGCCGATATTGCCGGCATCCAGGTTGGGGAAAACAAAGACATTGGCATGGCCGGCGATTTTTGATCCCTGGGCTTTTCTGGCGCCAATCACGGGAACGACGGCTGCGTCAAACTGCAGCTCCCCGTCGACAGGAAGTCTGGGGTACATCTTGTGAGCAAGCTTGGTCGCCTCGACCATTTTCTGCTGCTCTGGAGATGAGGCCGACCCTTTGGTG
>CAMYOR010000018.1 GCA_947278105.1 uncultured Tissierellia bacterium | reverse complement strand
GCGGTGGATAAGTTTTACTTTTCCTAAAATTATCCCCCAAACCTCTATTTTTCAGAGAAGAAACCATAAAAAGGACCCTTTTCTTTCCTTGACACAAAAAATCAATTTTTTTATAATTAGATAACTGTGTTCCCGGAAGCTCATTGGTCCGAGTTTCTTTTTTACGTCAATTTCCAATGGAACCGGGAGCGTTCACGAGGAGGAAAAAAAGATGAAAAGAACCTATCAGCCGAACACGAGAAAAAGAGCCCATGACCATGGGTTTATGAAGAGAATGTCCACCAAGGCCGGGCGCAGAGTGCTTCGCGCCAGAAGAAAAAAAGGCAGAAAAAAACTGTCCGCTTAATTATGGATCCGGCAGTGAAGACTCTGACCGGAGGTTTTGATGAAAAAAGATCTTCGCTTGAGGAGAAATGCGGATTTTGTCCGTGCATATAGGAAGGGCCGCCGGGCCTATAATCATGAGTTTAGGATTTTTGGCAGGAGAAATGGAAAAGAGGCTAATCGTTATGGTTTTTCTCTTTCCAAAAAATTGGGAAAGGCGGTGACGAGAAATCGCCTGAAAAGACAGCTTCGAGAAATCGTCCGTCTCCACGAGGAAGAATTTCCCAAAGCTTATGACTATATTATTATCCCCAATCCCCTCGCCGTCGGAAAATCTTATTCAGAGCTGGAAGCTTCTCTTTTTCACTGTTTAAATCTTTGGATTCAGAAAAAAGAAAAGAAGGCGAAAAAAACGATCCCCGAAGAACCGGGAAAAGAAAAAAAGAAGGAAGCAGAATGCGCACTCCAGGAAAAAAAACATGAATAAAATTGCGCAAAACCTCATCCTTTTCTATCAGCGCTTCCTTTCTCCCCTATTCGGTCAGGGAAAATGCCGCTATGAACCGACCTGTTCTTCTTACAGCCTGGAAGCCTTCCGCCGTTATCGTTTTTCCACTGCCCTTGTCCTTACCCTTTGGAGAATATTAAGGTGTAATCCTTTTTCCCGGGGAGGAAGGGATCCTCTGCGGCCTTAAATGAGATTATTGGAGTAAAGATGTCTTTTATCAGTGAACTTTTTGGCCAGCTCATGAAGTGGATTTATATGAACTTTGTGAGCCTGGGGTCGGAACCAGCCCAGGTTTCTTACTTGGCAATGACCCTTATCACCATGGCGCTGGTGAGTAAAATCATCACCATCCCTCTGACCTGGAAATCGACTCAGGTTTCTGAACAGATGCAGAAAATGCAGCCGGAGCTGGATAAGATCAAGGAAAAATACAGCTACGACGAGCGGGTACTCCAGCAAAAAACCCAGGAGTATTATAAGGAACACAATCTGACCATGGCCGGCTGTTCGGGATGCCTTCCCATGGTTATTCAGTTTGTTCTGATCATTGCCCTTTTCTATGTGATCCAAAAACCAGGGAAATATATGTTTGAGGATCCGGCAGCCATTGACCGGATTCAAAAAAACTTTTTCTGGATTCCAAACCTTACCCAGGCGGATCCCAAAGCCTGGTTTGGAATTCCGCTGGTGAATATGGTCACCCAGCTGGGGGTCACCCTTTTAAATCCGCAGATGAAACAACAGGAGCAGGCGGGAATGTCCACCAGCTTCCTGAAATATATGCCCATCATGTTTTACGTTATTACGATTAAATGGTCAGCGGGTCTTTTGCTTTACTGGGCCATGGGCAATATTTTTGAAATCCTCTTCCGCGGGATCACCACCCTGATTGTCAAGATTAGGGAAAGCGCCGGTTCTAGGACTTAGAGCGAGGACCCGGGAAAGAGACGATATTTATCGATAAAAATGAAAAGAGAATTGAGGCCATGTCAAAAGAATTAAATACCGTTGTAAAAACAGGAAAAACGGTTGAAGAGGCCGTCCAGGAAGGATTAAAGGACTTAAAGGCGAGTCCGGATGATGTAAAAATCGAAGTTCTTTCGGAAGCCAAGGGAGGATTTCTGGGGGTCTTCGGGGCAAAGGATGCCGTGGTTCGAATTTCTTTGAAAAGTGATTCCTATAAAGATCTTTTAGAAAAAGAGAAGAAGGAATGGGACGATCGAAAAAAGAAAACCACCCATTTTGAACCGATTGAAAAACCAATGAAAAAGATTCCTACGGCGAAAAAAATCGTAGAATCACAGGTTCCGAAAAACCGGGAAGAAAAAAAAGAAGGCGGAGTAAAAATCCCCGCACCGGAAAAAGAGGAAGTCCAGCCCGTAAAAGCCCCGGAAGAGCCAGCCCCCCAGCCAATTAAAGAGCCGGAAATGCCGAAGATTCCTGTTTCCAAGGTCGAAACCCAGGAAGAGGAAGGCCTGCGGATTGAGGATCTCTTAAAAGCGGAGCTTTCCAAGGAAAATCCACCCGTCCCCCTCAAAGAAGAGAAAATTGAAGAACCCTCCTCAGAAAAGACTTCTCCTCTTAAGGCTTCCATTTATGAGGAGCTAAGGACGGAGGAAGCTTCGGTCAAGATCGGGGAAGAGCTAGCAGAAGAACCCTTGGAAAATTCTGACTTCCTAGACCCCGCCGAGGTTCTTACCACCGGCTGCCAATGGTTGAAAGAGACCCTTACCCAAATGCACATTGAAGCCGGCGTCGAAGGAAGGGAAAAAGACGGAAACCTCTATTTTGAAATCGTAGAGATTTCCGATTCGGATACGGGCATTATCATTGGACGGCGGGGAGAGACCCTAAGCGCCCTGCAGTACCTGTTGAGCGTCTCCCTGAACCACCGCACTCGGGACCATTACCGGGTCTTCGTGGATGTGGGCGCATATCGGATTCGCAGGAAGGTGAAGATTGAAAAAATGGCTCGCCGGAATGCAGAAAAGGTCAAAAAAAACCACCGGAAAATGAGCCTGGAGCCCATGAATGCCTATGAGCGCCGGATCGTTCACACCGCCCTCCAGGGGATGAGTGACATTGTCACCGTTTCTGAAGGAAGGGATCCGAACCGTCGGGTGGTCATCCGCTATAGGGAACCGGAAAATAAGAATTTTTCCTCATAGAACACCAATAGAGTCCTACTCATGGAGAAGTTTACCTGTATTTAACCAAAATTTATGAGCTTTGAAGTCACCTGTGTGCTCATGTTATCACCCCTTTCTTGAAAATAAGAAAGGGGTGATATTTTTTCTGAAACTCCTTCCCATAAAATTATTGCTAGTGATGTCAAAAATCTTTCATTTTCTCTTCCAGAGTTGTATCTTTTGTGTTACTTTTTCCTCAATGAAGCTGTAACCATAAGGTTTGGAAGGATAAGGATGATATCGATCAAAACCGTCCAGATCAGATTACCGTAAGGCTTTATGCAGATGGAGAATATACAGGAAAAGCGCTGGATCTAAGCGAAAAGAATTAATCAGGAGATTCCCCGATTATCATGGCGGCGGCCTTGTTCCTGGGAGTCTCAGCTATAGGGCTTGTGGGTTTCATCGGGGGAAGAAAAAGAGACAACCAATAGAAAATTAATTTATTTTCTGAAATAGATCTTTTTGAAAGGGGGTTGAGCACTGTTTTAGACAAGAGATGATCAGGGCATCTTTCCCTCTAATATCACAAGGTTAATAGATTTATCAATTTGAAAAAGCATAGCCTTCCAGGTATTCGGAGGGCCCTGCTTTTTTTGCGCATTTTTCCACCATCTCTTCTTTGAGAAGATATAATACTAAAGAAAGAAGACCTGAGGCTTTAAAGTCATGATTAGGGCCCTAACCCGCCTGAGGAAGGAGGAAAAGATGAACGAGGAAAAGCAAAAAGGCCAGCCCATGGGAATCGTTGAAAATGATACGATTGCCGCTATTTCCACGGCCCTTGGACCGGCGGGAATCAGCATTATCCGCCTGAGCGGGCCAGAAGCTATTGCCATTGGAGAGAGGCTTTTTAAGCCCTTTTCCGGAAGGGCTTTTCAAAGGGACGAGGACCGAAAACTTCGCTTTGGCCACATCCTCTACCGGGGCGAGATCATTGATGAGGTTCTGGTTTCCTCTTTTATGGGTCCTAATTCCTATACGGGCGAGGATCTGGTCGAAATCAATGCCCATGGGGGGCCGGTGGCCGTAAGGCGGATCCTTACGATCCTCCTTCAGGAGGGAGCCCGGCTGGCGGACCCGGGGGAATTTACCAAAAGAGCTTTTTTAAATGGAAGAATCGATCTAACCCAGGCCGAAGCCGTTAAGGATATTATTGATGCAAAAACGACCCGGTCCCAGCAAGCGGCTGAAGATCAGCTTTCCGGAAAGCTTTCCGGGAAGATGAAAAAACTGAAGGATTCTTTTTTGGTCCTCCTTTCTCGGGTGGAGTACACGATTAATTTCATGGAAGATGCCCTGGAGGATCCTCCCCTCTCCCCCACGCTCGAAAAAGGAAAGGCGATTTTAGAGGAGATGGACCAGCTTTTGGAAGGAGCCGAAACAGGAAGGCTTCTTCGGGAAGGCATCGGAACGGTGATTGTCGGAAAGCCCAATGTTGGAAAGTCTTCCCTTTTAAATGCCCTTTTGGAAGATAACCGAGCCATTGTCACCGATATTCCGGGAACGACCCGGGATGCGATTGAAGAATCCTACCAGATCGACGGCCTGGAGCTAAGACTCATTGATACGGCCGGAATTCGGGAGACGGATAATCTCGTCGAGGCCATGGGAGTGGAAAAAAGCCGGGATCTTTTAAAGAAGGCAGATCTTGCCCTCCTTCTTTTCGACGGGTCCCGGACCCTCAGCAAGGAAGACTGGTCTTTAATGGAAGAAGCCGGAAAGATCCCCAGGATTCTTTTGGTTAATAAGTCCGACCTTCAAAGGGAGCCGTCCATTGACGTTTTTATCCAGGATTGGAAAAAAGCCCACCCTTCCGACCCAGTTATTGAAATATCCGCCAAGGAAGGACAGGGATTGGAAGAGTTAAAAGAAGCCATTCGAGCCCTCTTTTTCGATTCGAATCGGGAGGGCGAGGAGATTGCCATAACCAACGTCCGCCACCAGCGCCTCCTTCAAGAGGCCCGGGATCTTTTAAAAAATGCGCTGGATGATATGCAAAGAGGAATCCCCCTGGATGCCTGTGATGTGGACCTTTCGCTTGCCTATGAGAAGCTGGCGCAAATCACCGGAGAAGAAATTGACGAGGACATCCTCAACAAAATATTCCAGGATTTTTGTATAGGAAAGTAAGGAGAACGATGAAGGAACTTAAAGCATTTAAAAAGGAACCCGTGGACGTTTTTGTGATCGGAGCGGGCCATGCCGGCTGCGAGGCGGCCCTTGCCTCTGCCCGTCTGGGCAAAAAGACTGTCCTTTCTTCCATTAGCCTGGAATCGGTTGCCGATATGCCCTGCAATCCCAATGTCGGCGGAACAGGAAAGGGGCACCTGGTCCGAGAAATCGATGCCCTGGGAGGGCAGATGGCCCTGACCATTGACGAGACCTTTCTCCAATCCCGGATGCTCAACCTTTCAAAAGGCTCTGCCATCCATTCCCTCCGGGTTCAGGCCGATAAAAGGCGTTACCATGAAGAAATGAAGAGGGTAATTGAAAGGGAAGAAAATCTCAGCCTGGTCGAAGCCGAGGTAAAGAGGATTGACCATGACGACCAGAGAATATGCGGGGTGGAGACCGTCCAGGGGGCTTATTACCCCTGTAAGTGCGTTATTGTCTGCACGGGGACTTTTCTTAACGGACAAATCCTCATGGGTGAGCTGACCTATTCCTCCGGCCCCCATGGGCAAAAGCCTTCCCTATACTTAACGGAGAGCCTGCGGGAGATGGGGCTTCCTCTGATGCGCTTTAAAACGGGAACCCCGCCCCGAGTCAATAAAAGAAGTATTGACTATTCCAAAACCCTTATCCAAAAAGGAGACGACCGCATTATCCCCTTCTCCTTTTTAAATCAAGACAAGGAATTTGATGCCGAAAAACAGATCCCCTGTTATCTGACCCATACCAATCAAAGAACTCGGGAGATCATCGAAGAAAACCTCACCCGGGCGACCATGTATTCGGGAGAAGATCACGGGGTCGGCCCCCGCTATTGTCCTTCCATTGAAGATAAGATGGTCCGTTTTCCTGACCATGAGCACCATCAGATTTTTCTTGAACCGGAAGGGGCTTCGACCGATGAAATTTATGTCGACGGACTCAGCTCTACCCTCCCTCTAGAAATTCAGGAAATGTATGTTCGCACCGTTCCCGGCCTGGAAAAGGCGGAAATTATGCGGCCGGCCTATGGGATTGAATATGATTGTATTGATGCCCGGGCTTTAAAAAGAAGCCTGGAATACATGGGCCTTAAGGGCCTTTTTTTCGCCGGACAGATCAATGGGTCTTCCGGCTATGAAGAAGCCGCCGGACAGGGTCTTATGGCGGGAATTAACGCCGCCCTTCTTATTGACGGAAAAGAGCCCTTTATCCTGGACCGGAGCCAGGCCTACATCGGCGTACTCATTGACGATTTGGTCACCAAGGGGACCAATGAACCCTACCGGATGATGACTTCCCGGTGCGAATACCGGCTCAGTCTCCGCCAGGATAACGCAGACCTTCGGCTGACGGAGCTCGCCCATAAGATCGGTCTGGTCTCCCCGCAAAGGTATGAGCTGATGGTTCAGAAGAAAGACCTCCTTAAAAAAGAAAGGGCCCGCCTTTCAAGCCGCCAGGTCAATCCCACGGAAAAGATGAATCAGTGGCTGGAAGAGCAGGGCTCGGCTCCCCTTAAAAAGGGACAAAGTCTGGCGGAGCTTTTGAAGCGGCCAGAGCTTTCCTATGAAAGCCTGGCGCCGCTGGATCCCGCCCGGCCCAATCTTCCCCGGGAAATTCAGTTTGAACTGGAAACGGAAATCAAATATGAAGGCTACATAAAAAAAGAAGAGATGAAGATAGAAAAATTCAAAAAGCTGGAGGCAAGAAAGCTCGATATTGACGATTACTCAAAGATCTTTGGCCTAAAAAAGGAAGCGGTCCAGAAGCTCAATCAAATAAAACCCGAATCCGTCGGCCAGGCCTCCCGAATTTCCGGCGTTTCTCCTGCAGACATCAATGTTCTTCTCATTTACCTTGAGCAGGCTCGGAGGGCAAAAAGTGGAAGATAAGGGTTTTTTAGACGAGTGTCGGGATCTGGGCTTTTCCCTTACGTCGGACCAGGAAAAGCGTTTTGACCTTTACCGGGACCGGATCATCGAATGGAATCAAAGGATCAATATCACCCGAATTTCTTCCCCAGAAGAAATTAACCGCAAACATTTTCTGGATTCCTTAAGCATTTTTCGGCTGATTGACCTTCCCTCCTCGGCATCGGTCGTCGATATCGGAAGCGGAGGGGGCTTTCCAGGGATTCCCATGGAAATCTGGAATCCGGATTTTACCATGACCCTGGTCGACAGTCTAAATAAGAGAATCCTTTTCTTAGCTCAGGTCATTCAAGACCTGGGCCTGGAAAATACCCAAGCGGTCCATGGCCGGGCGGAGGACCTTTTTCAGGATTCCCGATACCGGGAAGTTTTTGACCTGGCCGTTTCAAGAGCCCTCGCTCCCCTGCCAACCCTTTTAGAGTACGCCCTTCCCGCCGTCAAGGTTGGCGGATCCCTTATCGCAATGAAGGGACCGGGCGGAGCAAAAGAGCTGGATGAAAGCAAAAAAGCAATTTCGGTTTTGGGCGGGAGTGTCTGCCGAGTGGATACCTTTACTTGGACGAAGGACTCGTATCAAAGAACGCTGATTGAGATCATTAAAGTGAAGGAAACGCCCCCGGACTATCCACGCGGAAGAGGTCGGGCAAAAAAGAACCCTTTAGTTTAAGAACAAAGGCCCCGATCAAGAACGGCGGCCAGTTGTTTCATATGAAACATTTTTGTCTGCAGGACGGATGAGTCTATTTCAAAATGTTTCATATGAAACAAGCTGATAAGAATTTACCTTTTTTAGCCAGAGTGTTTCATATGAAACACTCTGGCCTATTTTTTAAAATAATCCCTGATATAATAATAAAGAAGG
This sequence comes from uncultured Tissierellia bacterium, assembly GCA_947278105.1. Taxonomy (GTDB): domain Bacteria; phylum Bacillota; class Clostridia; order Tissierellales; family Peptoniphilaceae; genus CABTZP01. The sequence continues at coordinate 4,707 of CAMYOR010000018.1, read as the reverse complement.
CAAAGAAAGAACCTTCTTTAATAGTGATTTGGAAATTAGAGGGGAACTATGATCGTTGAGTTGATTTCTGTGGGAACAGAGCTTCTTTTAGGAGATATTTTAAATACGGACGCCCAGTATCTGAGTAGAATTTTGGCCGGGCTGGGATATGATGTTTATCATACCCAGGTGGTCGGCGACAATGACCAAAGGCTTTTTGAAGCCCTGGATTTGGCCGTTTCCCGGTCTGACATTGTCATTACATCCGGGGGCCTTGGGGCCACCAATGACGATATCACGAAAAATATCGTCCTAAAATACGTCGACCTTCCTTCGGAAATTGATGAGGGAAGCAGGAACTTAATATCCGCTTGGTTTAAAGAAGACCCTGAAGCGATCAAGGATGAGGAAAAAACCTACACCTTTCCCAAGGGCTCCAGGATATTTAAAAATACCGTGGGAACTTCCTCGGGGGCATGGATCCCCTTCCAGGCCTATGGGAGTGAGAAGGTCATTGTCCTTTTGCCAGGACCGCCGGATGAATTTGAGCCAATGGTTGATAATGAGCTGGTGCCGGCTTTAATGGAAAATGCCCAGGCAGCAACCCTTTCCCTGGAGGTTAAGGTGGGCCTGCTTGGAGAATATTCCCTTTTTAAGGAGCTGGAAAAGGAGATGGAAAATTCCACCAATCCCACCTTTGCACCCTACGTAAAGCCGGATGGCCCTCTTGTGCGAATCACTGCCAAAGCGAAGACCCAAGAAGAAGCCAATCGCGCTCTCCAGGAAGGACTTAAACTCGTCCAGGAAAAACTGGGAGAAAAGGTCATCAGCTGGAATAGGGAAAGCCGAGAAGAGAGTCTTTTAAACGAATTACTAAAAAGAAAATTTACGATCTCTATGGCGGAATCTCTAACCGGGGGGATGATTGCTTCTCGGTTTGTGAACAGCCCCGGTGCTTCCCAGGTCTATCAGGGCTCCTTTGTGGTCTACAGCGATGAAGCTAAACGGAAGGTCCTCGGCGTACCCGATGAGATTTTAAAAAAATATACGGCGGTCTCTGAAGAGACTTGCCGGGCAATGCTGAAGGGGCTCAGAGAAAAAACCGGATGTGACCTGGGAATTGCGACGACGGGATATGCGGGACCGGACGGAGAAGAAGTCGGTCATGTCTTTCTTGGGATCGGGATGGACGGGAAAGAAGAAATCTATGAGTATCATCTCCACACCGGCCGTCAGATGATTCGAAGAATCATCAGCAACCAGGCCATCGACCGGGCCATCATTCGTCTTCGAAAAGGAGATCCGCAAAGGATGAACATATGAGCAGGGTAATTAGCATATACAATCAAAAGGGCGGGGTGGGAAAGACGACAACGGTAATCAATCTGGCCGCAGCCCTTGCCTATACAAGCTTTAAAAAGAAAAATGTTTTGGTTTTAGATATGGATCCCCAGGGAAATACGACTTCCGGTCTGGGTCTGGACAAGGAAAACCTCGCTTTGGATATGTACAAGGTCCTCCTTGGAGAAACGACCATTGATCAGGCCAAAAAGGAGATTCGCAACAGTCATTTGCAGCTGGTCCCCGCCACACCCGATTTGACGGGCTTTGAAATTGAGGCGCTGAGCCTGGAAAATCGAGACCAGCGACTCAAAAAGGCATTAGAAGGCGTTTGTGAAAATTATGACTATGTTTTCATTGACTGCCCGCCTTCGCTGGGGATGCTGAGTCTAAATGCCTTAACCGCCTCCGATGCGGTCCTTATTCCCATACAAACGGAATTCTATGCGTTAGAAGGGGTCAGTCAATTGGTCTCTACGATCGAGATGATTAAAAAAAGTGTCAATCCAAAGCTGGAAGTTGAAGGAGTCCTTCTTTCCATGGTCGATCGTCGAACAAACCTGGCTCAGGATGTGGAGGCGGAGGTGAAAAAATACTTTGGGGATAAGGTATTTAAAACGGCAATTCCCCGAAATGTTCGTCTAGCGGAAGCTCCTTCTTATGGGGAGAGCATTATCACCTTTGATCGGTTTTCGAAAGGCGCCCAGGCCTACATCAGTCTGGCCAAGGAACTGAAAAACAGGGAGAAAAATAAGGGAGAATAATATGGTAAAGAAACGAGGGCTTGGGAGGGGACTGGCGGCCCTGATTCCTGAATCCGAAGAAATAGAAAAAAAGACAGAGCTTACGCAAAGCGAAGCCAAGAATGAAAAGACCCCCAGGCAGAATAAAGAGACAAAGCCGGCGGCCTTAAAAAAGGAGATGGCGCTAGAGATCCGGAAAGAGGGAAAAACGACGGGAGAGGAAAAAAATTCGGGCCTTAAAACTCAAATGCTCTCTTTGGACCTTATTTCGCCCAATCCGGACCAGCCGAGAAAGCATTTTGATGAAAAGACTTTAAAAGAGCTTTCTGAATCGATAAAAAAATATGGACTTTTACAGCCCATTGTTGTTCTGGAGAGAAAATCGGCAAAAAAGGAAGAGCCGCCTTATCAAATTATCGCTGGCGAGAGAAGGTACCGGGCGGCAAAAGAGGCGGGCTTAGAGGAAATTCCTGTTCTGGTCCGAAAAGATAGCCAAAAAGAGGGGGCCCTCCTCTCGGTGATTGAAAATATCCAAAGGGAAAACCTCAATCCCTTAGAAGAAGCCCAGGCCTATAAGGAAATCATGGCCGACCATGGCCTGACCCAGGAGGGGCTGGCCCAGGTTTTAGGTAAATCCAGGGCCTATATTGCCAATATCAGCCGGCTGGATTCTTTAGACCCCCTTTCGAAAAAGGCTCTTATGGAGGGAAAGCTCTCTTCTTCTCAGGCCAGGACCCTTCTTTCTGAACCAGATTTAAAGAAGAGGGGGGCCCTTCGGGACCTTTTTATTACTGGACAGCTCAATGTAAATGCCGCAGAAAAAAGGACAAGGAGAGGAAGCCGGAAAAAAACAGAGAAAAATATTTTTATTCGGGACCTGGAAGACCGGCTCAGTGAGGCGCTGGGGACCCCCGTTTCGATTTTTTCCCGCAAAAAAGGCTGGGATATTCAGATTTCCTGCTATTCGGAAGAAGATCTCACTCAGTTTTCTGATAAGCTTTTAGGAGGTGAAGGAGTATGAATACCGGCCTTCTTATTTTCGGGATTTTGGCCTTTCTTCTTTCTGGGGCCAGCCTTTATTTTTCCTTCAATACCCGCGCCAAGATCGACCGGCTCAATAAAAGGTACAATCACCTCCTCCGCGGCTATGGGGATGTGAATATGGAAGAGCTCCTGGTCCAGTTTGGGACCGATCTGGCTGTTTTTAAGGAAAAGGATGAAAAAACAAGTCAAAGATTAGAGAATATGGAAACCTGGGTGAAAACGGCCGAGGAAGAAAATACCCGCATATTAAACGAACGGCTGGATGCGGTGACGGGACAGCTTTCCGGGGACTTTCATTCGGCCGAAGAAAAGCTTAGTTCAGATATGAAGCGGCTGGATGAGCAGGTTTATGCCCGGATGGATGAGCTGGCCGGGGAAAGCGCCAAGCAAGCTAGCCAGCTGACGGACCGGATGGACCGGATTGAAAAAGAAACCGAAGAAAGATTAACAAACCAGGCCCAAAGCCAGAAAAAAGAGCTCAAGGTTCAGGCGAGCCTCCTTAAGGATCAGCTTTCTTTGGCCATTTCCAAGGTTTCCCTGAGCCGTTATAATGCCTTTGAGGAGCTTTCCGGAAGCCATTCCTTTAGCTTGGTCATGCTGGATGAGCATCGGAACGGGATTGTCCTGACTTCCATCTATTCCTCGGAAGGGTCCAACATCTTTTGCAAAACCATTAAAAATGGCCAGGCGGAGCAAGCCCTTTCCCATGAGGAGGGGGATGCTTTAGCCCGGGCCATTCAAAAATAAGGGAGAAATCGTAAGAAATAAAAACGGAAGCTTTTCTTTGCCCAAATTTTGATTTTTTTTATGAAAGTTCCTTATAAAAACATTTTCCGGGGATTACGGGTATTTAATAACGTGTTATGATCTATAGTAAGCAGAGCTTCATGAAGGATCAGGAAGAAAATAAGGAATGAAGGAAGTCTTTTTTCGCTGGTTTCAAGAGAAGAGGTCTCAAATTTAAGGAGGGTTTATGGGTATTATTAAGGATCTGCAGGATCGCATCAAGGGCCATGGTCTTCGCATTGTTTTTGCAGAAGGGTATTCCCAGCGTGTTTTAAGCGCGGCGATTCGTCATCAGGAATTGGGATATATTCATCCGATTGTTTTAGGTCAGCCGGATGTCATTACCGTACAGGCCAAGGAAATCGGCAAAAATATTGGTGATCTGGAAATCATCGACATCAACAATTATCCGGAAATTGATAAATTGGTCGAGGACTATGTCAAGCGTCGCAATGGGAAGGAAGATGAAGAAACTGCCCGCAAAATGCTCCAAAATCCCAACTATTTTGGAACAATGCTGATCTATGAGGGCCTTGCCGATGGAATGATTTCCGGTGCGGTTGGATCGACCGCCGATACCATCCGCCCGGCTTTAAAGCTGATCAAAACCGCCCCGGAATCCAAGCTTGTCTCTGGCGCCATGATCATGGTGGGACCGGAAAACCAAGAATATGTCTTTGCGGATATCGCCGTTAACATTATGCCGACCCCAGAAGATCTGGTCTATATTGCTCATGATGCAGCGAAATTTGCAAAAATGTTCGGCATTGATCCCAAGGTTGCCATGCTCTCCTTCTCCACCAAGGGCTCGGCC
>CAMYOR010000017.1 GCA_947278105.1 uncultured Tissierellia bacterium | reverse complement strand
CAGGATATAATGATAAAGTCTACGTAAAGAATTTTCTAAAAAGCAGGTGATGTTAATGAAAGTCAGGCTGGATAAATTACTGGCAAATGCGGGACTGGGTTCACGAAAAGAAGTATCTGAAAAGATCAAAGAAGGCCGGGTTCAGGTAAATGGAGAAATCATTAATCTTCCAAAAACAAAAGTGGAGGAAAATGCGCATCTTCTTATTGACGGAGGAAAGGTCCGAACAGACCCTTATGTCTATTATTTAATGAATAAACCTACCGACGTGGTATCTGCTTCCAGGGATCGGGAAAAGACGGTCATTGATCTGATCCGAAAAGAGGATCAGCGGAAAGGACTTTTTCCGGCCGGAAGGCTGGACAAAGATACCAGCGGACTTCTTTTGATTACCAATGATGGCAGGCTTTCTCACCGCCTATTAAGTCCCGGCCGCCATGTCAAAAAAGTCTATATCGCAGACCTGGACCAGCCTATTGAAGAAGCCGACCTTGTTTCTTTTCGCGAGGGAATCATCCTCAAGCCGGAAGGGATTCTCACTCAGCCGGCTAAACTGGAAATTTTATCAGAAACCTGTGGACGTGTGACGATCTCGGAAGGGAAATACCATCAAATCAAAAGAATGTTTGCAAATTGCGGGAAATATGTCCTAAAATTAAAAAGAATTCAGTTTGCTGACTTAAAGCTTCCGGAAGATCTAGCCCCCGGAGATTACCGCCCTTTAAGCCCGGACGAAATCGAAGATCTTCGAAGGTCTGTCGGTTCTGAGAGGCAAGAGAATAGGATTAGGGAAGAGGAGTGAATGAAATACTATATCGCCGACTGTCATTTCGGCGACGCCCGTGTAATCAAGTTTTGCCATCGGCCCTTTACCAGCGTAGAGGAAATGGACCGGGTCATGATCCAAAACTGGAACCGGGTAGTCAGGGAATATGATGATGTTTATATTGTTGGAGATCTTGTTTACAGGACTTCAGACCCTTCCAAATATTTATCGCAATTAAATGGCCGCCTCCATCTGATTTGCGGCAACCATGATGAAATCATCAAAAAAAATCCAAATTTGAAAAAATATTTCGTCGAAATCAGTGATTATCTCGTGATAAAAGATGAGGACCACCGTTTAGTTCTTTTTCACTATCCACTATTGGAATGGGACGGCTTTTATTTTGGAACCTGGCATATTTATGGCCATATTCACAACCACCCCTCTTTGAATCAGGAAAAATCCCATCATCTTTTTAAAGCCCTGAACTGTGGAGTGGATATTATTGGTTTTACGCCCTGCACCTTTGATGAACTGGTTTCCTTTAATAAGAAGGACTGCGAACGAATGAAAAGACCGGAAGGGGCAGTATAGGGTTCTCCTGTTCACGATTCATGCTGAATTTCTTCCAAAAACTGAGAGGGCTTTGTCGGGCGCCCGTTCATACTTCGCCTGCCTACCAGTCTCAGTCTTTTTTTTGCCCTGGTCATGCCGACGTAAAAAAGCCTTCTTTCTTCCTCTAAAAGCCTTGTATTTCCGCTATCGTTAAGATCCAGAGCCATAATAGAAGGGAATTCATTTTGTATGAGATCAATTAGCCAGACCGTGTCGTATTCCAGTCCCTTTGCCCCATGGATGGTGGACAGGGTAAGATCGGCCTTCTTTTTTGAAGAATTTTTTATTTCCTCATTTAAAATATCCATGCGCCTCTCCCATTCTGCCAAGGTTCTCACTCCTCTGGAAAGGTACTTTATAATTTCCAGGATTCTTTGCGCAGTCATCGCAAAAGAGTCCCCTAAACGGGCATTCTCAGTAAGATAGTCCCCGTAGCCCAGACAAGTTTCGATTTCTTCAATCGCCTCAAGGGGGCTTTCCCCCTTCATTCGGTCAAAGGTTTTTTTTAGCTTTCTCAATTTTTCCTGATAAAAATGATTTTGTGTCTGAGGAAGAGCAGCCACCCGGTCCAAAATAGGAAGGCTGGGATCTCCATTGGAAATTTCTTCCAGAAAGGACTTTTTAATAAAAGCATTTAATTTATAGTAAATATCTTTGAAAATCGAAAGATTCCATGGATCCTGGGCAAAGCGCAATATTGCCCGAATGTCCTGAAAAACACGATGGTGAAAAAATCGATCTGCCCGGGCCTGAGATTCAAAATGAATCCCTTTTTCTAGGAGGATTTGCGCCGGGCCGATCATTGATAAATTATTTCGAAAGAGAATGGCAACGGTTCCTTCTTTCAGGTCTGCTTCTAAATTTTTCTCTAGCAGCCTCATTTCTTTCTCCAGATTCTTCACCAGAAATAACTTGATTTTCTCTGATCCCTCCTGGGTAGCCTCTGCTTTTTTTTCATAGCGGTTTTCATTGTAACAAATGAACCCGGAGGCCAGGCGGACGATATTTCCGGTTGACCGGTGATTCTCCTCCATCTTAATAACCCGGGCCTGGGGATAGATTTCTTTAAAATGAAGAAGATAGTAGGGGTCAGCCCCGCGAAAGCCATAAATGGCCTGGTCATCATCTGCGGCCATAAAGAGGTTGTTTTTTGGAGCAGCCAGCTTTTCAATAATGCGAAATTGGATGGGAGAAGTATCCTGAGCCTCATCCACCTGAAGGTAGGAAAAACGCTTCCGTAATCCAAAAAGAAGGTCAGGATCAAGGTCGAGAGCCCTTAAAGCCTTGACAAGCATATCGTCGAAATCAATCAAGTCATGGTCGGCTTTAAAGGCCTCATAATTTTGGGAAATTTTCTCAAAATCACTGAAAGAATCCTTCGTAATTTTTCGGTATTGACGGTAAGTAATCAGAGAATTTTTCAGATAGCCGTCAATGCGAAAAAAATCCTCCGCTTCATCCTCAGACATGGAGTAGCCACGAGATTCTTTGAAAAAACGGCCAACAATCTGGTATTTGTTCCACTGCCCTGACCCCTCAATCAAGGTCAGCTGGCTCTTGTTCTTATGGGCATAGGCTCTAAGAATTCGGTAGCAGAAGGCATGGATCGTGGAAAAGGTAAGGCGGCTGTCATGGGTAAAGGAAGGATCATGGGAGAAACGTTCCTTCATATCCAAGGCCTGGAGCCGGGAAAAGGTAATCGAACAAATATTTTCCGGAGGCACGCCAGCCTGGATCAGGGACCGGAGGCGAGCGAGAAGGACCGTAGTTTTTCCTGAACCCGGAACGGCTAAAACTAAGCAGGGACCTTCCTTATGTGCAATAGCCTCCTTTTGGGCACAAGTAAATTCCATCCAATCCTCCTTTCTTCAGGAACTCATTATATCGGATAGGAAAAAGAGCCTTCAAGATTAAAAGAGGAATGGAATGAAAAAAGACGGCAGAGGCCCTTCGTGATATACTTATAAAATCAACGGGTGGGAAAACCTATTGCCATTTAAAAAGTTTTTTGCTAGAGTAATTCGGTAAGCTGGTGTGTCGGAATTGGCAGACGAGACAGACTCAAAATCTGTTGCGGCTTCGCCGCGTGTGGGTTCAAGTCCCACCACCAGCATTTTTTCCACGCATAGGCGTGGTTTTTTTATATTGAGGAGGACCTATGCTGAAGAAGAAAACCTTTCTTATGATTGACGGATCCAGCCTTCTTTTTCGAGCCTTCTATGCGATTCGAAAGCTGACCACCACGGATGGGATCTTTACGAATGGAGTTTATGGTTTTTTAATGATGTATTGGAAGGCCGTTGAGATGGTAAAGCCCGATTATATTGTGGTCGCCTTTGATCGGAGCGAGCCTACCTTTCGAGCAGAAAACTATAAAGCCTATAAGGGGAATCGCAAAGAAACCCCTTCTGAGCTGACGGCCCAATTTGGGATGACCAAAGACATCTTAGACTTGCTCGGCGTTCGGCAGATGGACCGGAAGGGCTTTGAAGCGGATGATATTATCGGGACCCTTTCAAAAAGAGCAGAAGAAGCCGGGCTATCAAGCATCCTTTTGACCGGAGACCGGGATTACTTTCAGCTCGTTAATTCAATGACCAGAGTTCTTTACACAAAAAAAGGTATCTCCCAGCTCGAGCTAGTGGACGAAAAGTGGATCCAGGAAAAATATGGGATTCGTCCCCAAAGTTTTATTGAAGTCAAAGGCCTACAGGGAGATGCTTCCGACAATATTCCTGGGGTGCCCGGAGTAGGGGAAAAAACCGCTCTGAAGCTCATCCATGAGTATGGGACCCTGGAAGGCGTCTATGAAAATTTAGACAGGATCTCAGGCAATAAGCTCAGAGAAAATCTTCGTGAAAATCATGCCCAGGCCTTGCTGAGCCGAGAATTGGGAACCATTTTAAGAGATCTTCCGATGGAAGGAAGCCTGGAGGACTTCATTCCTCAAGCCCCGAACAAAGAAAAATTGAATGAACGCTTTCAGGCACTCGAATTTCGCTCCTTTGCGGATCGGTTTTCCCCGGAAAAAAAAGCAGAGGCCACCAAGCCTCCTGCAAGGTTCCTGGAGCCGGCAGAGTGGGAATCTTATAATCAAAGCATTTCAAAGGTCAAGGAGATCACATTCGCCATTTATCCAGATGAGGAAAGCTACATTCAAGCAAAGCCAATTTTCGCCGCTTTTTTCGATGGACAAGAGACTGTCCTTTTGCCAATTGCTGGAAGGGAAAATGAATTTCAAAGAATTTTTGCCCCCCTGTTTGAAAAGGAAGGGCCTCATTTTCTCGCTTATGATATTAAAGAATCCATAGTTTTGTTAAATAAGCTGGGTATTGATTTTCAGGCTCCCTATGAAGACGTGATGCTGATGGAGTATCTGATCAATCCCAACCGGACTTCCTATGAAATTTCTTCCATGGCCCAAAGGTTGCTAGGTGAAAACATTCAGGACCGGGACAGCCTTCTTGGAAAAGGAGCCAAACGAAAAAATTTCCAGGATGTTAAAAAAGAAGAACTCTTATCCTATTCCTCTAGCCTTTTAATGGCGATTGAGAAAGGAAGGGATCAGCTTTTGCAAAAACTAGAGGAGATGGGGATGGGGGAGCTCTATGCCAGGATCGAAAATCCCCTTGCTCGGGTTCTTTCACATATGGAAATTACCGGCATTGGAGTTGATGAGAAAGTCCTGGACCAGCTAGACCAAGAAATCAGCCAAAGGCTTGAAGACTTTGAACATTTAGTCTACCAGTACGCCGGAAAAGTATTTAACATCAATTCTCCCAAGCAGCTGGGAGAAATCTTATTTGATGATTTAAAACTTCCTCATGGGAAAAAGACCAAGACAGGTTATTCAACGGCGGCATCAGTCCTTGAGAGAATTCAGGACGATCACCCCGTCGTGGCAGCCATATTAAATTATCGGCAATATTCGAAGCTCAAATCTACTTATATCGATGGTTTCCGGCCCTATATCCATCCGGATCACCGGATCCGCTCTGTTTTCCGGCAAAATGTTGCGGCCACCGGCCGGATTTCATCTACAGAACCTAACCTTCAAAATATCCCGGTTCGAACCGAGATCGGCAGAAAGTTTCGGGCCGTTTTTGTGGCGGAGAGGGGAAATCTTCTGATTGATGCAGATTATTCCCAAATTGAGCTAAGGGTCCTTGCCGCTCTTTCAGGCGATCAAACCATGGTGAAAGCGTTTAGGGATGGCCAGGATATCCATCGAAAAACGGCAGCAGAAATTAATCACAAGGATATCTGCGAAGTTACCGACCTCGAACGGTCAATGGCAAAGGCCGTAAATTTCGGCATTATTTATGGGATCTCCGATTACGGCCTCTCCCAGAATCTCAAAATTTCAAGGGAAGAGGCAGGAGAATATATTAACCGATACAAAAATACTTATCCTTCCATAAAAAAATATATGGAAAATATTGTCGAAAGAGCTCAGGAGGATGGCTATGTCACCACTTATTATGGCAGACGCCGGGATATTCCCGAGCTTCAGAGCAAAAATTTTAATATTCGTTCTTTTGGACAAAGGGTGGCGTTAAATACCCCCATTCAGGGAACGGCTGCGGACATTATTAAGCTGGCGATGATTAAGGTAGATGATTTGATCCAAAGGCAGTATAAGGGAAAAGCAAAGCTGGTCCTTCAGATCCACGATGAGTTGATCGTGGAAGCAGAGGAAGAGATTGCCATGGGTCTTTCTAAAGAGGTCAAGGATATTATGGAAAGCATCGGGGCCTTTGAAGTCGCGCTGGAAGCTGACACGAACACGGGAAAGAGCTGGTATGATGCCAAATAAAGAACCTTATGTCATTGGTCTTACGGGGGGAATTGCCTCAGGGAAGTCCGAAGTAACCAACTACTTAAAAAGTCAAGGCTATACTGTATTGGATGCAGATCAGGCATATCATCAGGCGATGAAAAAGGGCGGACCCGCTTACCAGGCGCTCTTGGACCACTTTGGACAGAAAATTCTTTCAAAAGAAGGCGAAATTGACCGAAAAAACCTATCGGACCTCGTTTTCCGAGAACCGCAGAAAAGAAGGGAACTGGACCAACTCACTCATCCGATTATTTTTCAAGTTTTTATGGAAAAGTATCACTCCCTTCCCCCTGAAACTTTTAAAGACGGTCTTGTTTTTTTTGATATCCCCCTTCTCTTTGAAATGGGTTCTTTGCGTGACCAGCTAAAAATCAATTCCGTCTGGCTGGTTGCAGCCAGTGAAAAGACGCAGCTAGCCCGGCTGGAAAAAAGGAACGGTTTTTCAAAAGAAGAGGCCTTGACCCGGATCCGGGCTCAGATGCCCCTGGAAAAGAAACAGCAGCTTGCTGATAAAATCTTGTATAATGAAAAAGATCTCAAAGCCCTGTATCAGGAAATAGAAGAGGTTCTTAGGGAAGAAAGGGGAACATATGCGTAAAAATGGACATCCTATTTTAAAAATTGTCCTATTGCTAATTTTTACTCTTCTGATTTTGTCTTTTGCTTATTTTTATATCCTTTCTTACCGGGGACTTTCCAATTGGCCCGTCCGATATGGAAAAGAAATCACTCAGGCAGCGGAGGAAAACGGATTGGATCCGCATTTGGTCTGTGCAATCGTCAAAACAGAAAGTGACTTTCGCCCGTCGGTGGTGGCAGAGGATGGGGGGCATGGTCTTATGCAGATTATGCCGGAAACCGGTCAAAATCTTGCCAAGGATTTGGGAATTGATTATTCCGAAGAGGCTTTGTTGGATGTTCAGACGAATCTGAAGATGGGCACCTATTATTTTTCTCGCCTTCTTCAGAAATATCAAAGTGAGGATCTGGCCATTGCGGCCTATAACGGAGGGACCAATCAGGTCGACGGATGGCTGGAAAATGGGACCATTAACTGGGAAGAAAATTCTATGGAAAACATTCCTGTGGAGGTTACAAGACAGTACGTCAGGAAGGTGAACCGGGCGAAGACAGTTTATTCGATTCTTTTTCCTGAAGGGCTTCCCCAGGACAGTTCATCGGTTTCAAAGCCTTCTCTGGCGCTCAAAAATCTTTTCAACATCTGGTCCTGGGCCTTTGCCGGGGTTTAAGAAAAGTATTTTACCCTGTAATAATAAATAGTTGAAGAAAAGGGGACGTGAAGATAGAATGTATAATGAGACTTGTTTAGAAATAGACAAACTCATAAAAATTGACGAGACTGTGAACAGCTGTTATAATGTGAAAGTCGCTAAATTTGCAGAAGTGGTGGAACTGGCAGACACGCTACTTTGAGGGGGTAGTGAGCACTTGCTCTTGTGGGTTCGAATCCCATCTTCTGCATGTTAATTTTGCGGAGAACGGCTCGTTCGTTCTCCGCTTTTTTAATGGTATTATTTTTGAGAGGAGTGTGGCGAATGAAACTCGAAAACCTGACTTTCCGAGGCGGCACTTCAATGGAAGAGTACAAGGAACTTTCTTGTGACTCGAATCCGACACCGATGCCCCCCACAGAGACAGTTATTCTTTCTATGTCTCAGGGTATTGGCGCTCCGGCCAAACCAATTGTCGCCAAAGGAGATAAAGTCAAACTCGGCCAGAAGATCGCGGAAGCAGGTGGATTTATTTCTGCCCCGATCCACGCATCCGTATCTGGTGAAATCGTTGGGATTATTGATATCCTTACGATGGGCGGGGGTAAAGTTCCCGCAATTGTAATCCAAAACGATGGTCTGGACACCGTGGGTTACGAACAGGCTAATCGAACCCTGGAGGAGCTTTCACCGGAAGACATCGTAAAGTATGTGAAAGAAGCAGGAATCGTAGGAATGGGCGGGGCTGGCTTCCCGACCTGTGTAAAGCTTTCGCCAGGCAAAGACACACCGGTCGACACGGTTATTATTAACGGAGCAGAGTGTGAGCCTTATCTGACCTGTGATGACGTGACGATGCGTAATGAGCCGGAAAAGGTGGTCAAAGGCCTGGAGCTGATCATGAAGGCCGTGGGTGCAAAGCAGGGCTTCGTCGCAATCGAAGACAATAAGCCCGGTGCCATTGCAGCCATTGATAAGGTCATGGGAAACCGTGAAGACATCAAGGTCGGCGTCATGAAGACCAAGTATCCTCAGGGCGATGAAAAGCGAATCATCACCTCCTGCACCGGACGCGATGTTCCTGCGGGCGCTCTTCCTGCTTCTGTGGGCTGTCTGGTTGAAAACGTGGGCACGACCTGCGCTATCGTCGATGCCTGCTGCTACGGGAAACCGCTTTATGAGCGTGTTGTCACCGTTACAGGCCATGCTTTAAATAAGCCGCAGAATTTAATTATTCGTTTTGGAACCCGGATCCGCGATGCGGTTGAATATGCAGGCGGATTAAAGGAACCGGCTGGAAAAATCATCTTTGGCGGCCCAATGATGGGTGTTGCCCAGCCAACCATGGACGGAACGACCTGCAAGAACAACAACGGAATTCTCGTTTTAACCCGTGAAGAAGGAACTCCGCCTCCTGTTGAGCCCTGTATTCGATGCGGCCGCTGTGTAGACGTCTGCCCAGTATTTCTCGAGCCCCTCTACATTGCCACGGCTTCTAAAGCAGAAAACTGGGAGGTCGCTAAAGATTATCACTGTGACCTTTGCATTGAATGCGGCACTTGCTCATTCATTTGCCCTGCAAACCGTCCGCTTACTGAGCTGATTCGTTTTGGCAAGCGTCAGTTAAAGTCATTAAGTCAGAAGAAAGCGTAGGAGGATGTCCATGGAAACAAATACTCAACAAGCGGTCCAACCAATGCTGTTGAACGTCTCATCTTCTCCGCACGTACGCAGCAATTCCAGCACCCAGAAAATTATGCTGGATGTCATTATCGCCCTCGTTCCCGCTATGATCGCCGCGGTCGTCTTCTTTGGAATGAAGGCCCTGATGTCCATCATCATTTCGGTAGCCGCCGCCGTTGCAGCCGAAGCGATTACTCAAAAATTGCTGAAACGCCCGGTCACCATTTATGATCTTTCCGCCGTCGTCACGGGTATCTTATTGGCCTTCAACGTTCCAGCTGGGTTTCCCCTCTGGAAATTAGTAGTTGCCGATATTTTTGCAATCATCGTGGTCAAACAGTTCTTTGGCGGAATCGGCTCGAATTTTATGAACCCCGCCTTAGCCGGCCGTGCCTTTCTTTTAGCGGCATGGGCAAAGGATATGTCCGTTTACATGACCCCCTTACAGCCAGATGTCGTTTCAGGCCCAACTCCCTTATCGGGTGGCACGGTTCCTCCTCTAATGGATATGTTCCTGGGAAAAATGCCTGGTATGCTGGGTGAAGTTTCTGCCATTGCCTTATTAATTGGCGGTGCCTACCTGATCTTCCGCGGAGTGATCTCCATCCGGATCCCCGGCATTTACATCCTCTCCTTTGCTGTCTTCGAAATGATTTTCGGCGGCATCAGCAAAACTGCAGGCTTTGCAGATCTTCTTCCACAGCTTCTGAGCGGCGGCTTAATGCTGGGCGCCATCTTTATGGCCACCGATTACGCTTCCTCGCCCATGACCAGAGACGGCCAGATTCTTTACGCCTTAGGCTGCGGATTTTTAACGGCGATGATCCGCTGCTTTGGAGGTTATCCGGAAGGCGTTTCTTATGCGATCCTTTTGATGAACTGTTGCACACCTTTACTTGATAAGAAATTCATCCGTAAACCCTTTGGATTTGGAGGCGAAAAGAAATGAAAGATTCAATTGTTTTTGCTGTTAAATTATTCGTTATCTGCGCCGTCGCATCCATCGTTTTAGCTATGACATACCAGGCAACCGCTCCTGTCATTGCTGAGCGCAAAGAGCAGGAAACCTTAGCTGCTTACAAGGCTGTTTACCCGGATGCAGAAGAGCTCAAGCCGGTTGAGAAGAAAGAAGTTCTTAATGACAATATCGTCGATGTTCAGGAAGCGATCGCCGGCGGTCAAACGGTTGGCTACATCTTTAACGTAGAATCTCCAAGCGGCTATGACGGCCCCGTCAACTTTGTTCTTGGTGTAAAAAAGGATGGCACGGTCGTGGGCTTTCAGGTGATTGCTCAGACAGAGACTTCCGGATTTGGCGCTCAGGTGGCAGAACCTGCTTACGCAAAAAGAGTAGATGGAACGATCGTTTCCGGTGACATGACTGCTGAAGAGCAGGCCGGCAAGGGAGCGATTCCAAAAATTTCCGGAGCGTCAAAGACAACCAAGGCCATGGTCGGTGGATTTAACGCAGTATCCCAGTCTCTTAGTGCCTTGCAATAATTGAGTGAAATTGTAAAGGAGGAATTATGTCTGCAAAAGAAGTTTTTACTGACGGTATCGTGAAAAATAACCCGACTTTCATTCAGCTCATTGGTTTGTGCTCCGTCTTAGCCGTGTCCGTTACGTCAAAAGGTGCTTTGGGTATGGGAATTTCCCTGCTTTTAGTTTTAACGGCATCCAATATTGTTATTTCCCTGCTGAGAAAGTTTATCCCGTCAGATATCCGCATCCCGGCATTTATTGTCGTTGTTGCGTCCTTTGTTACCATTCTTCAGATGGTTTTGGAAGCCTTTGTCCCATCCCTTTATAAGGCTCTGGGTATCTTCCTGCCACTGATTGTTGTTAACTGTATCATCCTTGGCCGTGCCGAGGCCTTTGCCTATAAAAACAATGTTGGCTTATCCCTGGTGGATGGGCTTGGAAACGGCGTGGGTTACACCTTGGCGATCACAGGGATTTCCATTATTCGTGAAATCTTTGGTGCCGGGACCTTTTTCGGCACACAGATTCTGCCAAAGCAGTACTCCATTCCCTTCTTCCAGCAGCCCGCCTCTGCCTTTATTATCTTAGGCTTAGGCATTGCAGTAGCAAACTTTATTATCAACAAGAAGAAGGAGGCCGCCTTGAGCGCTGAGGTTGCTCCAAAGCCACTGAAATCTGCAGATCAGGCCGTTGAGGGAGGTAGAGCATAATGAGAGCATTAAACATCATTTTCGCAACGATTTTTGTCAATAACTATGTTTTCGCTCAGTTCCTTGGCACCTGCCCGGCCTTAGGCGTTACCAGCAAAATTGATACTGCCGTGGGTATGGGGGCCGCCGTTACCTTTGTCATTACCCTGGCCTCAGCGATTACCTGGTTCATTGATAAATTTCTGCTTCAGCCGAACCTGATCTATCTGCGAACCATTGTTTTTATCTTGGTGATCGCTGCGCTTGTTCAGGTGGTTGAAATGTTTTTAAAGAAATCTTCGCCAGGTCTCTACAATGCCTTGGGTATTTATCTTCCTCTGATCACCACCAACTGCATTGTTTTAGGTGTTGCGATTGTTAACGTGGAAGCGGAATATTCCATTATAGAAACCCTTGCTTCCGGCTTCGCTGCTGCCGTTGGCTTCTTTATTGCCATTGTCCTCGTTGCCGCTGTCCGTGAACGCTATGATATTGACTTTGAAGTTCCGAAGTCCTACCAGGGAGTACCTCTGGCAATGCTGACTCTGGGACTGATGGCAATCGCATTCTCCGGATTTAAAGGAATGTTTTCTTAAACGAATGAAGGAGGATTTCGATGTCACCTATTTTACACACGTTCTTAGTCGTCTCCATCCTGGGCGGTGTCAGTGCTTTTCTTTTGGGTGTGATCAGTAAAGCGACCTACATCCCCGTGGATCCCAAGATCACGGCGGTCCGTGATGCCCTTCCGGGCGCGAACTGCGGAGCCTGCGGTTATGCAGGTTGCGATGCCTGTGCTGCTGCTATCGCCAAGGGAGAGGCTCCTCTTACTGCCTGTAAGGTGGGAGGAGAAAAAACAGCTGCAGCTATCGCTGAAATCATGGGCGGAGAAGCCGGTGAAACCCAAAGGATGGTTTCTTGCGTCCTTTGCCAGGGCGACTGTGACCATACCACCCAAAACTTTGATTATACAGGTGTAGAGGACTGCCGTTTAATGTCCTACAATTTTGGCGGTTCCAAATCTTGCCCCTACGGCTGCTTAGGCTGCGGGTCCTGCAAGAATGTCTGCGAGTACGGTGCGATTCGTATTGAAAACGGCATTGCCGTGATCAACGAAGAAAAATGCGTTGCTTGTCTCAAGTGCATTGGCGTTTGCCCCAAGCATATCATCCAGCTGATTCCCTATCATGCTCCGGCTGTGGTCAAGTGCTCGAACCCCGAGTTCGGCAAGGGCGTCAAAGAAGCCTGCTCCATCGGATGCATTGGCTGCTCTCTCTGTACAAAAATGGCTCCGGAAGAATTTATAATGGAGGGAAAGCTTTCTCGTCCTACTTACCATAAGGGCTATGACATGGAAAAAGCAAAGGTGGCGGCTGAAAAATGTCCTGCTAAGTGCATTATTTTGAACCAGTATCCAGACGTCAATGCCGTTCCTGAGGAAGAACCAGCAGAAAATGAAACGGTAAAAGCCTAACTTTTCTCAGATGAAATAATTAAAGAATCGGCCGCAGACAAAAATGTTTGCGGCCTTTTTTCTTACGTTTTATTTTCACTAAAAGAAAAAAGTCGGCATCTTTTGAGATGATTTTTTATTTTTCGCTCCTTGCAAGACCCTCCTGTCATTGGTAAACTAAAGTCTAATGCGGAGGGTCTATGAATTGGCGAAAATATATGACAAAGGCAGATATGGCTTTAATGGTCTTGATGGCTCTTGTGAGCCTAATTTGCCTGATCCTTATTGTCTCTTTGGGGAATCACCAGGCCGGGGAAAAAAAAGCCGAAAAAATGATTAGCGTTCAGATCAACGGACAAGAGGTTGACTTGATTCCTCTTATTCCTCAAAATGAAGGAAAGGTTTTTCCTTATAAGACCCAATATGGAACAAATACGGTTGAAATTAAAGGTCAGAAGGCTCATATTCTTGAAGC
>CAMYOR010000016.1 GCA_947278105.1 uncultured Tissierellia bacterium | reverse complement strand
GCTGAAGATAGTCCACGAGGATCAAATCCAGGCCCCTTTCCATCTTCATCCTCCGGCACCGGGCCCTCAGGTTTTGAATGGAAAGGGAGGAGGTGTCGTCAATATAAAGGGGGAGCTGACTGAGCCTTTCCACCCCTTTAAAGATTTGCTCCCATTCGCTGGGCTCCGAAAGATCTCCAGCGATGATCCTTTGAAGATCCACTCCCGAGGCCATCGCCAAAAGCCTCTGGCTGAGCTGAAGTTTAGACATTTCCAGGGAAAATATGGCAACTTTATATGGATGTTCTCCGCCTTTTTCAAAACGGGCCGCATTGTAGGCAATGTTGACGCCCAGGGCGGTTTTCCCCATCGATGGGCGGGCAGCCAGAAGGATTAGGTCCGAGGGCTGAAAGCCAGAGAAATGAAGGTCCATATCCTTGAAGCCCGTAGGAACGCCAGTAATTTTTTCCTTGCTGACCGAAAGGTCAGAAACTCTCTTTAAAGTGGCCTCCAGAGTTTCGTTGAGGGGAGTCAGCCCCTGGCTGATCTGCCCCTGGCTAATTTCCAAAAGCCTTTGCTCGCAAGAGCCCAGAAGGACCGCCGGGTCATCGGTGCCGGCAAGGGACTGACGGCGGAGGCTGTCTCCTAACGAAGCCAGAGCCCTGCGAAGGGCCTGTCTTTTGACAATTTTCACATAGGAGTCCAGGTTTACCGCAAGATACACCCCTTCAAAAAGGGAATGGATCGCCTCTCTTCCTCCAATTTGATCAAATTCCTGCTTATCCTTTAACCGGGCTTCCAGGGTCAGGACATCGATGGGCTGGCCGCTCGCAGAAAGGTCCATCATTGCTTCAAAGAGGGTCCCATAGCGGGGATAATAAAAGTCTCTTGCCTGGATTTGTTCGGAAACTTCGTTGATCAGCGGGTTATCAAGGAGGATGCAGGAAAGGACCGCCCTTTCCGCTTCTTCATCGGCTGGCATTTGCATTCTTTCTTCGGCCAAGATTTTCCTCCTTTCCTCAGCTTTTCTCACTCTGATTCAAAAAGCCAGGAGAAGGCAAAAATGTTTTCTCGTGGCTGTCAAAATTGGTTGGTTCTGGATTTAATGACGGGCAAAAAATCAAGGCTTTGCCCTCATTTCTCTTTACTTTTCCCCGGCAATGCGGACTTTAAGATCTGCGGTCATATCGGGATAGACCCGGATGGAAACGGTTTGGTCTCCCAGCTTTCGAATGGGTTCGCGAATCTCGACCTTCTTCTTTTCGATTTTCATCCCTTCCTTTTCCATTGCCGAGGCGATATCTTGGGCCGTAACGGATCCAAAAAGCTGTCCATTTTCTCCGGCTTTGGCGGGGATTGTAATCAGGCTTTTTTCAATTTTTCTTTTTAGCTCTTCCGCCTCCGCTCTTTCCGCCGCCTCTCGGGCTTCCTTTTCTTTCTTGTTTTTCTCCCATTCCCGGATATTATGGGGGGTCGCCTGGATGGCGTATCCCTTTGCCGCAAGGAAATTATTAAAATAGCCGTTTTTTACATTTACTAAATCTCCGGCCTTGCCTAAACTTTCTAAATCTTTAATCAGGATGGCTTTCATTTTCTTCCTCCTCTTCCTGGAAATACTGGTGGATCGCTTCTTTAAGTTTTGCTTCTGCCTGATCCATGGACATATCCAACTGGGTGGCAGAGGCCGTAAGGTGGCCTCCTCCTCCTATTTTTTCCATAATTAATTGTACCGAAATATCCCCTAAGCTTCTCGCCGAAATGTGCGTTTTCTTTCGGGCATAGGTTAGAACGAAAGCGGCCTGGATGCCAGAAATCCCCAAGAGGGCATCCGCCGCCTTTGAGGCGATCAGGGTGGAGCCGGCAATGTCTCTTTCAAAGCGGCCGATCAGCGTCTTGCCTTCAAAGGGGGCAGCCGTTGTAATGACTTCGGAGACATATTTTGTCCGTTCAAAATCATCTTTAAAGAGCTCCTTGACCACCATGGAGTCCGCCCCCTGAGTCTTTAGATATGCAGCTGCCTCAAAGGTTCTGGGCCCAGTCTGATAAAAGAAATCCTTGGTGTCTATGGTAATCCCAGATAAAAGCCCTTCGGCAATGACCTTAGGCAGGGTCACCTCTTCATCCATATAGGAGAGCATTTCCGTCACCATCTCGGAGGCCGAGGAAGCGTAAGGCTCAATATAAGCGACTTCGGCGTTTTTAATATAATCACTGCCCCGGCGGTGGTGATCGACGATGATGATCCGATTTCCCTGGTCTAAGAGGGCCGGAGCCGCCGTCGAATCATGCCGGTGATTATCCATGACAAGGATTAGGGTCCGGGGGGTCAGGATTTCTCTGGCTTTTTCCGGACTTATAATCAGGTCTTTGATCTCAGCAAGCTCCCGGGTCGCATGGTCATAAAAATTCTGAATCCCGGCAGAGACCTCATCTAAGACCACATAAGGCTGCCTTTTGATATTTTTCACAAACCAGGCCATTCCCAGGCAGGATCCCAGAGAATCCATATCGCCGTTTTGGTGACCCATGATCAATACCTGGTCTGCTTCTTCAATAAAGGAATAAATGGTGTTGGACATCACCCGGGCCTTGACCCGGGTAAAGCTCTGGGTTGCCTGGTTCTTACCTCCAAAATAATCCAGCTGGTCCCCATTTTTGAGGACCGCCTGGTCTCCGCCCCGGGCAAGGGCAATGTCGATAGCCTGACGGCTTTCCTTCCACAGGTCCTTGGGGGACGAATCCCCGTAAGAAATCCCCATTGAAATGGTGGGGGTGACGGTGGATCCCTCAATGTCCTTGACCTCTTCCAAAATATCAAAGCGCTTAGCCCTGGCCCGGTCTAAATTTTCCTGGTTCATCACCATAAAATATCGCTCGGGCTCATATTTTATGACCATGGCCTGGTACTCATTGGCATAACGGTTGATCAGCCGATCCATCTCGGCCAGGACAAGCGGCCGGTCCTGTTCAGCCGTCTGAGCAATGACCTCGTCATAATTATCAAAAAAAGCGGAACAAAGGGCTGGCTGATGGTCCTCATAAAGCTTTTGTACTGCTTTTTCTTGGGTATGGTCCACCCCGTAAAGAAGAGTCAAATGCGAGCCTGACTCCTCTTCCACCGTTTTATGGTAGAAAAAGTACACCTTGTCCTTTACCGTCACCTCCAGGGGGTTTGGGCCTTCATTTTCCAGCATATGGGGAGAGATATCCTGGAAGATTTTGGAATAGGACTTTCCCAGCTGGGAATCTTTTATGGAAAAAAGTTCCTTAAATTTCGTGTTGTACCAGAGGAAAAGACCTCCCTGGTTGAGGACTGCCGTCGGAAAGGGCATGGAAAAAATGACATTTTTCGTAATTTCTTCAAAATAGAGGTTCATGTTTTCGACGGCGGAAATGGCTGCTTCCTTTTTAGCCTGAACCATCTTATAGCTATGGTAGGCGGAAAAAAAGGTCAGAAAAAGGCCATAGGCCCCTGCCAGGGGATGGAGGGAAAAAAGGAGGAGAGTCGCAAAAACACAGGCCAGGGGGATGATCAGAACATCTCCCCAAAGAAGATAAAAGGGCTTTGCTGAAGATTCATTTTTCTGAGAGGCCATGGTTTCCTCCTTGCAGCCGAGATCGGAAGCGGACGAAAAAGTCGATCATACCAACAATAAATAAGACCAATAAGGATAAAAGGAACAAAAGGAGAAGAAGATAAAGGAGGGTCCGGGAAAACTTTCCCATCCGCCTTCTTAAATGGGCATCCAAGAGGGCCAAGCCATCCAGGGCAAAAATCCAAAAGCCTCCAAAAAAGAGATTCTCCTCCAAGGCTCGGTATTGGGGGCCCAGAAAGCTTACGCATCCCCAGCCAACGACCGCCGCCAGGATGATTCCATTTCCGGCGGATTTGGGAATTTCAAATAGGCTGAGCGAGAAAGGCTTCGTGTTCTCCCCTGTGGCAGAGAGCATTGCCCGGGAAACCGCCGATGTAATCACAGACGTCACCAGGCCCATTAAAAAAAGAATTGAGGGAACCAGGCGCTCCGCCTGGTCAATTGCATTTCTCAGGGCCATCTCCGTCTGCGGGTTCGTTTTTCCCGTATCCAGAGCCCCCTGAAGGCCCGCTTTCATGGCCTCCCGAAAGAGTTCCTCCAGGTCCACGCTTCCGCTTTTTTGCCCCACCCAAAGGGTCAGGAGGGCAATGGTCATGTAGGCCAGGGCTGGAAGCATGAGCTCATGAAAGAGGGGAACCTTCCTTTCAATGAGGGTGCCCATGATCATTGAAAGAAGAACGATGAAAGACATGGAGACAATGGCTGAGGCTGGGTTAAAGAGAAATGACGAAAGGGCCCCCGTGATCAGGTAGCCCAAAAAGGTCCACCGCCATCCCTCATAAACCCAAAGAACCGTGAAGGGAAAAATCAGGAAGAGCTGAAAAAGGGGCAGATAAGTGCCCGACAAAAAAACCAGCATCAGAGAAAGCGCAGAGGCAATCAGAGTGTTGACGGGCGCAGAAAATTTTCCATAGTTAAATTCCATAGAAACTCCTTTTTCTTATGATAACACACTCCTTCTAAAATCCCCCAATTCTTGGCATTAGGAGCGGTCTTTTTCAAAAAAATCTCCCGCAGCCCGAGGGCTTTGGGAGATTTTTGATTTTCATAAACGTATGCAACCTCTATTTATCCTCGTAAGGAATGATCGCAATATGCCGAGCTCTTTTGACTGCCGTGGTGACGTCGCGCTGGTGCTTGGCGCATACGCCGGTGACCCGGCGGGGAAGAATCTTTCCGGCTTCACTTAAAAACTGCTTGACGCCGTCGGCATCTTTATAATCTAAAACCTTGGTTTTGTCTTTGCAGAATGGGCAGACCTTTTTACGGGGTCTGAAGCGACGAATAGTCATTTTACCTCCTCAATTAGAAAGGAATCCGGTCATCGTCCACGGGGCTGAAATCATCTCCGAAAAATTCTTCTTCGGGAGGGGCCTCTTCACCCGAGCCCTGGTTCGGGCTTTGGGCCGCTCGGTTTTGCGGGTAGGGGCTCGGACTGCTCGCCTGGGGGGCCCGATCATAAGACCGGTCTTTCCAGTCGATAAACTGCACGTTGGAGCAGACGACATCGGTTGTGTACCGACGAGTTCCGTCCTTGGCGGTGTAGGAGCCAGTTTGGATCCGGCCTTCCACGAGAACTCGCTTCCCCTTTGCAGTATAGTTATTCACGCTTTCGGCCAGCTTTCCCCAGCAAACGCAACCGATAAAATCGGCCGTGGGCTGATTGTTCGCTTCCATTTCCTGTTTTTTTTCACGTGTCAGGCGACGGTCCACCGCCAAAGTAAAGCGGCACATTCCGCTGCCTGTGCTGTTGTTGTAAGTTAAGACGGGGTCTTTGGTCAGACGTCCCATCAATGTCACTTGATTCATTGGGGTGACCTCCTTAAAGACTTAGTCCTCTATCTTAATAGTCAAGAAGCGGAGAACAGAGTCTAAAATCCTCGCACGGCGTTCGACTTCAACAATGACCGAAGGATCTGCTTCAAATGTAATCACATTGTAGTATCCCTCTTTGTTGAAGTGGATCGCATAGGCAAGCTTACGAATTCCCCATTCGTCAATGTCCTGGACAGAACCATTTTCGTTGATCGCTTCGGTTAAACGATCCAGAGCGGCTTTGCGGCCCTCTTCGGTCAGGTCTGCTTTCAAAATGACGACCATTTCGTACTTGTTCACGACTTTCACCTCCCTTTGGGTTTGCCCCGGTTTGTAACGGAGCAGAGATTATATTTTCAGAGAACAGAAATTCCATTTCTTTCCCGTGAAAGATACCTTTTCATTATACTAAAAGACTTTCCCTTTTCAAGTCAGATTTGCCAGCTGGCCCTGGAATTTCTGCCTTTTTTCGTTCCAAAAAAAGGATCCCCCTTAAAAGCTTCTGGATTTTGATGTCCTTGTCCCCGCCCGGTCCGGTTTTTTTAGGTTATACTTGAACCATTCGAAAGATAGAAAGGAGCCACCCATGCCTGAAATTCAAGGTTTTGAAAAGATCAAAGAAAAATATGTCCATGAAGAGGCCTCCACCCTTCTGCTCTACCGGCACAAAAAAACTGGAGCCCAGATCCTCCATATGAAAAATGAGGATGACAATAAGGTTTTTGCGATTGGCTTTCGGACCCCGCCCATCGGATCTACGGGAAATTGCCATATCTTAGAGCACTGTGTATTAAATGGTTCCCGCAAGTACAAGACCCGGGAGCCTTTCATGGATCTCATTAAAAGCTCCCTGCAGACCTTCTTAAATGCGATGACTTTCTCGGATAAAACCGTTTATCCGGTTGCTTCCCGAAATAATGCCGATTTTCGCAACCTCATGGACCTCTATTTAGATGCCGTTTTTTATCCCCGAGTCAAAGAAGACCCGCGGATTTTCCGCCAGGAGGGCTGGCATTATGAGCTTTTGAAAAAGGAGGATCCGATCCGCTATTCGGGCGTCGTTTATAACGAAATGAAGGGGGCTACCTCCTCAATCGATGATCAGATTGCCGAGCAAATCGGTCAGGCCCTCTATCCGGATACGATCTATGCTGAAAACTCCGGCGGCGATCCCTATATCATCCCCAGCCTTACTTACGACCGTTTTATTAACTATCACACGAACTTTTACCACCCTTCTAATGCCTTCATCTTCCTTTACGGAAACATGGACGATGAAGAAACCTTTGCCCACCTGGCCTCCTATCTGGATGCTTTCGAGAAAAAGGAAATCCATTCGATGCCGGAGGACCCCGTCCCCTTTAATGAGCCCCGGGAGATGACCCTGGACATTTCCCTAGGAACCGGCGAAGAGGAAGAGGGAAAATCCTCTCTGTCCTGCTCCTGGCTCGTGGATCGGGCCCGAACCGACATCGGCTCCTATTATTACAACCTCTTAACGGATGTCCTGGTGGAATCGGAATCCTCTCCCCTCCGCCGAGCCCTCCTTGAAAAATTGGGCTGCCAGGACCTCTACGGTCTTTTAAACGACGTAAAGGAAATCGGCTTTACCATCGTGGCTAAGGGGGTGGACCCTGCGAAAAAAGATCTCTTTGTGCAAATCATTGAGGAAGAGCTTAAAAAAATTGTGGAAGAGGGACTGGATCCCAAGGTGCTCCAGGGCTTGATCCGTAAGATGGAGTTTGACCTTCGGGAAAAGAAAAATATCGCTACCAAAGGCATTGCCCTGATGTATATGGCCATGAATGAGTGGCTCTATGGGGAAGATCCCATTGACCGAATCGCCTATGCTCTAAGGCTTAAAGAACTAAAGACTGAGCTTTTGGACCATGGCATGGAAAAATATATTGACCGTCACCTGATCCACAACCCTCACCGGGTCCTTGTCACCCACCAGGCTAAGGCGGGCCTTAATGCGGAAAGGGATCAGAAGGAAGCTCTAGCCCTAGAAGAATACAAAAACAGCCTCTCTAAAGAAGCCCTCCAGGCCCTCCTTGACGAAAACCAAGATCTGATCCGCTTCCAAAATGCTGAAGATAGCGAAGAAGCCAAGGCGACCATCCCCTATCTTTCCAAGGAGGAGCTGCCTGAGGAAATTGCCGACATCCCCCGAAGGGTCGAAAAGGAAGAAGAGGCCACCTACCTCCTCCATGACCTTCCCACAGCCGGCATCAATTACCTGGACCTGGTCTTTGATCTTTCCCACATTCCGGTCGAGGAAGCCCCCTATTTGACCGTCCTCTGTGAGCTTTTGGGAAGACTGGATACCCGCCTTCATTCCTATAAAGAGTACCAGGCGGAAGAGGCTCTGGTGACCGGCGGCATCTCCGCCTCTCCCCAAGTTTTTTCCCTGATCGGATCCGACCTTTTTCGGACGGTCCTTCTGATCTCCACCAAATTCCTAGGGCTGGCGGATTTTGAAAGGGGCCTTGAGCTGATCCGAGAACAGGTTCTGGATACGGACTTCTCCGACCAGGAAAAGATCCGCGAAGAGCTGGGCATCTTGGTTTCCAACTTTGAAATGGGCCTGGTTCCCTACGGGCACCTTCATGCCATCCACCGGGCCATGTCCTGGCAAACTCCTTCTGCTTATTATTCAGAAGCGCTAAGCGGCCTATCTTACTTCATGTTCCTGAAAAAATTGGCGAAATCCTATGGACCCGAAGACCAAAAAATTTTAGAGAGCCTTTATCATCGGCTGACCCTCTCCCAGGAGAGGGTGGTGAGCATCGCCGCTTCGGGAACGGATCTCTATCAAATGAAAGAGGCCATCTCTCACTGGCTGACTGCCTTCCCTTCCGAAAAGCTCAAAGCATCCCCCCTGATCTTTCATCCTCAAGGCCGAAAAGAAGCCTTTATCACCACTACCAACGTCCAGTTTGTGGCCCAGGCGGGTCATCTCCATGAGAGCTACCAGGTCTTTCACGGACCGGGCCTGATGGTTTCCAATCTCGTTTCCAATGACCATCTTTACAAGGAAATTCGAGCAAAGGGCGGGGCCTACGGGCAGGGGATGCAGCTTTCCTATTTGGACGATACCCTCTATACCTTCTCCTACCGGGACCCCCACCTGGACCGGACCTTGGAAGTCAATCAGACGATCCCCGCTTATCTTCAAGGCCTTACCCTTTCTCCCCAGGACCTGGACCGGACCCTAATCGGATCCATCGGCAACCTAGATCGGCCGATGACAGAACGGCAAAAATCCTCCTTCGACCTGATGCTCTATCTGAGCCAATATCCGGAAGGTTTCTTCAAGCGGCTTTTAAAGGAAATGAAAGAGACCCGAGAAAAGGACCTTCGGGCCTACGAGAAGCCGGTCCAAAGGGCGCTGGAGGGTGCTTCCACTGCCGTGATCGGTTCGAAAGAAACGATCGAAAAATCAAAGACAGCTTTTAATCAAATTTTCACAATTTAAGAGAAAAAGATTCGAAGGCGAAAAATCAGGAAGGAAAAAATTGGAGCCGTTTCCTATTCTTTATGATACTTGTTCCAAAGGTATTCCAAAAGGATCAGGATGGCCAGGGCGTAGATGATCAAAAGGAAATATCTGACGATTTCCCCATCGTTAATTTCCAGTGATACCTTCAAAAGTTGGAATAATGCCGTCATCTTTTATCTCCCCGGGCTTTTTCTGTGAATTCCTATTTATACCTTATAACAAGATTTCGGACTTGAAAAGGGTCCGCTTTGTTTCGTTAAGAACCTGAGCGGGTCCTTTTTTTCCATGCTATAATTCCCATAGTTGATTTACAGCCCTTTCGGCCAGGCCCCATCGGCGGCCGAACAAGGCCGTGCTTTTCAGAAAGGAGAGCTCATGCGCTTACTCTTGGCCACGGACGAACACTTCGCCATTGGCCTGAATGGAAGGATGCTCTTTCGCATCCCTGAAGATCAAAAACGCTTTCGAGAACTTACCAGCGGAAATATTGTCGTTATGGGGCGAAAGACCCTGGAGTCCCTGCCCGGGGGAAAGCCCCTGCCCGGGAGAATGAACATTGTCGTTTCCCGTCATCATTTAGCAGAAAGCGAGAACCTCCGCCTGGTTCATTCGCCGGAAGAGGTTTTGGCCATGGTCGAGTGCCTGGACCCCTCCCATGAAAAAGAAGTTTTTGTGATTGGAGGAGGAAGACTGGCCGCTTCCATGATGAATGAGATCCACCAGGCCGACATTACCATGGTTCACCGGGTATTTCCCCATGCTGATGCCTGGATTCCCGATCTTCGCTCTGACCCGGCTTTTGAACTGGTTGCAGAATCCAGCCCTAATGTTTATAAGGGGCTAACCTTTACTTACCAAACCTACCGGCGGAAGGATTAGCTTTTTCCCGTCCGCAGAAAAAACGAAAGGGACAGGCAATACAGTCATTTTTATGGGCGCTTTTCCTTTGAAAGGCGCCTTTTTCAATTTCCTGGACGGTTAAATCCATCCTTTCTTTAAATTCCTGAAGGTCCCGGTCCGAAAAATGCCAGAGAAAAAGAGGCTCCCGGTCTTTTTTCAAAAGGGCGGAGAGGTCATAAAGGCCTTCTTTTCTTTGGCTCTCCTCTACTTTTTCACTTTCTTGAACCAGGATCCGGTAGACCCTCAGCTGACCCAGGTACTGGTCCAGAAGAGGGCCTTTTGGGGGCAGGGAGGATTTAAAATCCAGGATGGTTCTTCCCCCCTCCATGATCAGGTCCAAGTTGCCCTGGAGCAGGTAGGTCTCCATGGAAAGCCGAATATTTTTTTCGGCAAGGACTTCTTCTTTAAGAATTCGGTCCCTCTCCCTGCTCTGGTAGGCCCAAAGGATTTCCTCCGCCCTTGTCAGGGCCTCCGGGGAAAGAGCCTGGCCCGCTTTTTTAAGGCCTTCTCCTGCCAGGAGGAGGTCTTTTCCTAAATCTTTTTTTGCCGCCTGAAGGTCCTCCCCTTTTTCCTTTCTTTCATGAAGATTTTTTAGACCCGCATGGATCAGAGAGCCAAAGGCGGCCGAGGCTTTTTTGGGGCGGGGAATCCCAAGGACCCGGCAGAAGAAATAGACCCTGGGGCAGGCTTCAAAAAGAGCAAGGTCGGTGGTATAAGCATAGGTCTTTTTTATTCTTCCCTTTTGAATCGGCCCAACTGGGACCAGGCCCAGGGCCTTTTTTAAGTCCAGAGGGGGAATTTCCCGGTTGAGTTTTTCAAAAGAGGGGTCAAGGAGCCGGTCCTCTCCCCAGGGATTTTTTACCGTGGTGCGGGTGAGGATCAAAAGGTCCTGGGCCCGGGTCATGGCCGTATAGGATTTTCGCAAAAAGTCCATCCTCTCCGCCCATTCCTTCTTCGGCGGATGGGCCAAAAGGGGGGCCGGCGGAAGAAGATCCGCCCCTTCTTTGGGGGGATAGTAAGTTTTTTTCAGGCTTTCTTCCTCCAGGATGACGATCGGAAACTCCAGCCCCTTGGACTGGTGGATGGTCATGATCCAGACTCCGTCCTCTTCTTTTTCCTGGTCAGAACTTATTTCAAGCTTGGTCTCTTCCAGGGCCTGCCAGTCTTCCACCAGCCACTTTGCCCATTTTTTCCCGCTGTCTTTTCCGATTTTTTCTCTTTGATCGGAGGCGGCCATGTCCTCTTCGGCCCTGAGAAAGACGGCCAAGGCTTCCATTTTTTCCTTTCCGGCTTCAATCCCCTGAAGGGCCGCCTCCGCCGGCTCCCGAAAGGGCGTTGCCTTTAAAAAGGAGAGGGCCAGAGTCGTCAGATCCGTCTTTTTCCCTTCCTCAAAAAAAGCTTCCCAGGTCTTTTGAATTTCTCTTCTTTCTTCCTTGCCCCGGTCCGGAAGAGCCGCCAAAAGAGCCTTTACTTGAGGATCGTTCCTGCTGGCTCTTTCTTTTTCCTCTTCTCCCAGAAGGGTCAAAAGGACTGCAGCGAGAATTCTTTTCACCCCTTCTTGGCGGGTCAGTTTCCCTGTTCCGCTTTCTCTTAGGGGAATGCCCCGGACCTTCATTGTCCTTCGAAGGAGGGTGATATTTTCGTTATAGTCCCGGACAGAATGAGAAAGGATCGCTAAGTCTGAGTAGGGATGGCCCTGGCTATGAAAAGCCTCGACCAGATCTGCAATCCCCTGAGCCCAGACCTGGGGATTTTTTTCGTAATACAGAAAAGCCTGGCCCGGAGCTTTTTCTCTTTGAGCGGTAAGGTCTTTTTTAAAACGGAGACGGGAGACCTCCTGGTCTCGGCGGTCCCCATAGGGGCTTTCGATGAAATTTTGAGCGGCCTTTAAAATTCCGGGGGCCGACCGGTAATTTTCCTTCAGTCGAATCAGCTGGGCCTGGGGATAACGGTCTTTAAAGGTAAAAAGATTTTCAACGGTTGCCCCCCGGAACCGGTAAAGGCTCTGATCATCATCTCCAACAACGCAGAGATTGCCCGTTCCCCGGGAGAGAAGGACTAGGATTTTTTCCTGAATAGGATTGGTATCCTGGTACTCATCTACCATCAGATACCGGCAGGTTTTCTGGAAGGTCAAAAGGGCTTCTTCGTCCTGAAGAACATGGAGGGCTTGATAGAGCATTTCCGAATAGTCCAGGACATTATAATAGATCAGCATTTTCTGAAAGCGGTCTAAAAGCCTCCGGGCCCCCTGGCTTGCCCTCCCCTGGTCCAAAAAGACAAAGCCCTCCCGGATCCTTCCCATCAGGCGAAGATAGGCCCTTAGATTTCTTCCTTCCTGATCCTTTTTAGGAGCATTGGCCCGGGGAAAGAGACCGAGGAAATCTTCCCGGAGATCGGAAAATTTCCTCCCCTCTTCTGATTTTAAAAAGTCGGGAGAAAAGGCCCCCCGGCCGGTCAAAATGGGCCAGTGGCGGAGGGTCAGCCGGAATATTTCTTCCGGGCTTACAATCCGATAAAAGGGCTGATAAGGAATTTTCGAGGCAAAGGTCTCCAGGACCCTGCCCGCAAGCTGGTGGAAGTTTTCGACATGGACCTTCGCCCCATCCCAGCCTTCGCCCTCCTTAGAAAGCCGGCTGACCAGCTCCTGGGAAGCTTTTTTGGTAAAGGTGGTGAGGGTGATCTCCTCGGGTCGGGCGAGTCCTTGATTTAAAATGTACCGGGTCCTTTCAATCAGAGTTCGGGTTTTCCCCGTTCCCGGACCGGCGATAATGAGAAGGGGGCCCTCGGTCTTTTCTATCGCTCTTTTCTGCTCCTCATTGATCAAGACCAAAATTCTTCCTCCCTCATCGACTTCTTTTGTTCTATTGGGTAAAATAGACCTGCTATAATCTAAGAATAGGAAACCATTGAAAAAGAAAAGAGTCAATATGGATCGCAAAAGTTGGGACGAATATTTTATGGACCTGGCCCTCATGGTTGCTCAAAGGTCCACCTGTGACCGGGCCTTTGTCGGCTGCGTATTAGTAAATAAAGAGCACCGAATTGTTTCGACCGGATATAACGGGTCCCTGTCCGGCAGTCCCCACTGCAGCGAAGCCGGCCATGTTATTCGGGACGGCCACTGCATTGCTACCATTCATGCTGAAATGAATGCCCTCCTTTACTGTGCCAAAGAAGGCATTTCGGTCAATGGAACCACCTGCTATGTCACCCATTTTCCCTGTTTAAACTGTACCAAGGCCTTGATTCAGGCTGGCATTAAACGGATTGTCTACCATGAAGCCTATCGAGTGGATGACTATGCCCTAAAACTTTTGGAGGAGAAAAAAATCCCTGCCCAAAAGCTTTAGCCTTTCGGCCCCTTGGCTCCAACTTTTAACCTGAAAAGGAAATCCCCATGTTCACCAATAAGTCCAATACAAAGCCCGAAAAAAGCGGCCACCCCTTTTTCCTCTTTTTGGCCGCTTTTCTTCTTTTGCTAGTTTTGTTCGCCATCCTAAAATTAAATAAGTCGATGACCCGTCCCCATCAGGAGACTCAGATTGTCTCCCAAAAGATAGCGGTCATCGAAGCAAAAAAAGCAGAAGAAAAAGCCCGGAGGGAAAAGGAGGAGCGAGAAAAAGCGGCCGCCCTTACTTCCCTCAGGGCTCTTGAATCTCAAGAGAGCCAGGAAGAGGAGGATCCTTCTGAAGAAGAGCCGCCCCAGGAGGGAGAAGGCATCTTCGCAGGAAAAGCTATGGCCCAGGCGGACACTGGAGATGTTCGGCAAAATGCCCATGGCCAGGGAAAAAATCACAACCTTCTCGCTTCCCGCTATGCTTACAATGTTTCTGATGTCAAGGCCGCCATGGCCGGTCAAAAAACTTTGGAAGGACCCGAGCGGATCGCCTTTCTTACTTATGATGATGGGGTTTCTTCGACCTCTACCCCCCTTCTTTTAAAGGAGCTGGAAAAGGAAGAAGTCCCAGCGACCTTTTTTATCGTTGGAAATACCCTAACCCCAGCGCACAAGGACCTGCTCCTCCAGATGATGGAAGATGGCCATGCCATTGGAATCCATTCCCATTCCATTCCATTTTATTCCATTCTATTCCA
>CAMYOR010000015.1 GCA_947278105.1 uncultured Tissierellia bacterium | reverse complement strand
CCAGAAACCATCCCCATCCCGGAAAGAAGCAAAAAGAAGGAGATCAGATTTAGGGCGTTGGCATAGAGGCCATATTCGCTCTTGGAAACCAGGCGGACGATGATGATCCCGCCGGCAAAGCCAAAGATTTTATTGATAACGGAAAAGCCGAAGATATGAAAAAATCCTGTGTTTTTTAGCTTGTGAAGAGTTCCTTTGACAAGCTCCATGGGATTTTCTTTTCCAGGTTCGGGCATAGGGGGCTCCTGTTGAATCATTGTACCATTATAATAATTTTTTTATGCAAAAACACATTCCCCACCATTATAGTAAAATAAAATAAGAAATGGCAATGGATGGGAAAGTTCACCGGACCTTGGAGCCCATTTTTCAAAGGTCTGCCCTGGTCCTTTAACCCCTTCGCCAAATGCTCAGGAGTTTTTATGGCTGAAATCATCATGACGCTCACCAATCGCTTTGATCCGGATGTCCGGGTATTTAAGGAAGCCCGGTATTTGGTTCAAAAGGGAAACCAGGTGACGGTTTTGTGCTGGGACAGAAACCTTGAATATCCAGACCAGGAAGATCAGTGGATCGACGGGGTCCATATCAAACGCTTTTATTATTATTCCCAGTATGGAACCGGGATGAAGCAGCTAAAAAGTTTCCTCCGCTTTCGCTCGGCCTGCCGGAGATATTTGCGGGAAAAGACCTTCGATGCCATCCACGGGCACGACTTAGACGGGATGATCATCGGAGCCCATCTCCTCCGGCCTGGTGTTCGCCTTACCTTCGACATGCACGAGATCTATGAGATGAATGCCGGCTCCTCCTTTTACCGGAAAATCGTTCGCCTTCTGGTTCATCATTATCAAAATAAGGCCGATGCCATTATCTATGTCAACCCCCTTCAAAAAGACCTGGCAAAAGAAAAGAATTTCCCCAAATTTCACTATCTGCCCAATTTCCCCTCCCTTGAAGACTATCAGGGAGCCTATCCCCGGATCCGCCGGGACAAGGATCCCTTAAAAGTGGGCTATATTGGCTCGGTTCGCCAGGAAGAGGAGCTGAAAAATCTCATTTTATCCGCAGAAAATTTGAAAGACGTGGAAATTTTTATCCACGGGGCGGGGACCTCTTATGAGCCCTTAAGGACCTTTGCAGAGAATCGGCCCGGGGTCCATGTGACCGGGGTCTATCATTATTCCGACTCCGTCCGTCTTTATAACGGCATTGACCTTCTCTATGTCCTCTATCCCAAATCGGTGCTCCAGTATGCCCAGACCTATCCCATTAAATTTTTTGAAGGGATTTTGACCTTGACCCCCATGGTCGTGGGGAGGGGGACCGTCCTGGAAAAGATCGTAAAAGAAAAGGGGATTGGCTTTGCGGTGGACGGAGAAGACCGGGAAGAAATTTCCGCTCTCCTGGTTCAGCTCCGGGACCGGCCGGAAATTTTAAACCAGTGCGTAGAAAATCTCAAAAAGATCCAATATGAATACAGCTGGGACCAGGTGGTTTCCGTTCTCAGCCAAATTTATCCCCCAAAAGGGCCCTTTCACGAGGAATGAGGCAGAGAATATGGAAAAACCCAAGTATTTAAAAATCTCTCTCTACCCCTTCCAGTCCAACTCCCGGGATGCCCGGGAGCTGGAAACAGCGGAAAAAGCAGGGTTCACGGATATTGCCCTTTTGACCTTTACTGGGGAAAAGGGCCAGGCCATGGTGGAAAATTCCCATTGGAACCATACCTTTATCCCCCGCCGGCCTCTGGGAGACGCCCCTTTGGCCAGGCAGCTGGGAAAGCTTTTGACTTCCTTTCTCTTTGTCTTCAAGGCCCGGTCCTTTCATGCAAAAGTCCTCTCCGGCCATGATCTTTTGGGACTTCTGATTGCCTATCTTGCGACCATTGGAAGGAGAAAAGAAACCCTTCTCATTTACGATGCCCATGAATATGAGCTGGGAAGGTCTACTGGAAAGCCCCGGACCCCGATGAAAAAAAAGTGGATCGGCCGACTGGAAAAATTTTTAATTCAAAAATCCGCCCTGACGATTTGCGTGAATTCTTCCATTGCCCGGCAGATGGAAGAAGACTATGGGATGAGTTTTGCCCATGTGGTTGTCCGCAATATCCCGGTGGCCCGGCCTATCGACCGGGACCTTTTGGAAAAAAACCGCCGGCTTTTTCGGGAAAAGCTGGGCTTGGGGCCAAAAGACCCCCTCCTGGTCTACCACGGAAATTTGACCCAGGGCCGGGGAATTGAGCCCTCCATCCGCCTCCTTGCTGAGAATAAAAATGCCGGCCTTTTGATCCTCGGAAACGGGCCCCAGTCTTATCGGGACCAGTTAAGGGGAGAGGCGGAAAAATTGGGCGTTCAGGAGAGGATTCTCTTTCACCCGGCTGTCCCGGGGGAAGTTCTCCTATCCTATGTCGGTGCCTGCGACATTGCCATGATCCTCATCCGGCAAAAGCCGAAAAGCTATTATTTTGCCCTCCCCAACAAGCTTTTTGAGAGCATCCATGCGAGCCTTCCCATCATTTGCTCCGATTCTCCGGAACTATCCGCTCTTGTCGATGGCTATGGACTAGGGGTTTGCGTATCACCAGAGGACGGGAAGGCCATAAAAAAAGCCATGGACCTTTTGTGGGAGCCGGACTATTATAATAAGGCGAAAAGTCGGATGAAAAAGGCCCAGGAAGATTTGACCTGGGAAAAAGAAGAAGAAAAGCTTTTTCAAGTGATGAAAGATTTAAGAGATTTCCTCGAAAGGGGAAGCCGGGAAGAGACGGGCCGTGGATTTTAAGTCCCCAAAGCCGGCTATGGTATAATAAATAAGTTAGTTTCAACTTCTGGATAGGGAGGCAGTGATGAAGGAAGAATTACTGAAAAAAATAAAGGATCATTCGATCGTCTGCGGGGTGGTTGGCCTGGGTTACGTCGGCTTGCCCCTGGCCGTCGATAAGGCAAAGGCGGGCTTTACAACCATCGGCTTTGATGTCCAGGACCAAAAGGTCAACCTGGTCAATGAGGGGAAAAATTATATTGGCGATGTTGTCGATGCCGATTTAAAAGCCCTGGTAGCGTCCGGCAAGCTCCGGGCTACCACAGATTTTTCCTTTGTGAAAGATGTCGATTTTATTGCCATCTGCGTGCCGACTCCGCTGGATGCCCACCAGCAGCCCGATATTTCATATGTCCGCTCCTCGGCGGAAAGCATTGCGAAATACTTAAAGAAAAAGACCATGGTCGTTTTGGAATCCACCACATATCCGGGGACGACGGAGGAGCTTTTAAAGCCAATTTTAGAGGAAGGCTCGGGCTTAAAGTGCGGAGAGGATTTCTACCTGGGATTCTCGCCGGAAAGGGTCGATCCGGGCAACAAGGTCTATAAAACCAGCAACACCCCCAAGGTCGTCGGGGCGGTAGGAGAAGATGCGACCGAAGTCATTGCGGCGATGTATTCCGCAGTATTAGACGGGGAAGTCTATACCGTTTCCTCCCCGGCTGTCGCTGAAATGGAGAAAATCCTGGAAAACACCTACCGGAACATCAATATTGGCCTGGTCAATGAACTGGCCATCCTCTGCGACCGGATGGGCATCTCCATCTGGGAGGTCATTGAAGCGGCGAAGACCAAGCCTTACGGCTTCCAGGCCTTTTACCCCGGCCCCGGCCTGGGGGGCCACTGCATTCCTTTGGATCCCTACTATCTAACCTGGAAGGCCAGGGAATACGGCTTTCATACGTCCATGATCGAAGCCTCGATGATGGTCAACGACCGGATGCCCGAATATACGGTTGACCGGGCGGCCCGCCAGCTTAACCAAGCGCAAAAGCCCATGAACGGGTCCAAGGTCCTGGTCCTGGGCGTGGCCTATAAAAATGATATTGACGATTACCGGGAAAGCCCGGCCCTTCGGGTCATTGAGGTTTTAAGGAGCCGGGGAGCCCAGGTGGAATTTTATGATCCCTATATCCATTCCTATAAATACAAGGGAGTTCTTTACGAGGGACTGTCGGACCTTTCCCCGGAAAAGATCCGGGAAAAAGACCTGGTGATCATTACCACCGCCCATCAGGCCTATGACTATCCCATGATCCTTGAAAACGCCAAGGCGATCTTTGATTCCCGTAACGCCATTCCCCATCCTGAAAAATACGACTTCGTCGAAACCCTATAGGGAGGCTGCCATGAAATATGCACTCATCGGCTGCGGAAGAATTGCCATCAACCACCTTTATGCAGTCAAAAATACGGGACTCGACCTGATTGGCATCTGCGATCTTGTTCCTGAAAAGATGGATCAGATCCTGGAGAAGGCGCAAATTCCCCAAGATGCCTGCGCAAAATACACCGATTATAAAAAGATGCTGGAAGACCACCCCGAAATTGAACTGGTTTCCATTGCCACCGAATCGGGCGAGCATGCAAAAATCGCCCTTTACTGCATTTCCAAAGGTCTTCATTGCTTAATTGAAAAGCCGATTGCCATGTCCCTTTCCGATGCCGATCAGATCATTGAGGCGGGAGAAAAAATGGGAGTCAAGGTGGCGGCCATCCACCAAAACCGCTTTAACCTTGCCATTCAGGAGCTGAGAAAGGCCCTGGAGGAAGGCCGGTTCGGCCGTCTTTCCCATGGGGCCATCCATGTCCGCTGGAATCGGAATTTGGATTATTATGAGCAGGCTCCCTGGCGGGGGACCTGGGCTCAGGACGGGGGCTGCCTGATGAACCAGTGCATTCATGGAATTGACCTTTTGCGCTGGACCTTCGGAGATGAAATCACCCGGGTTTATGGACAGACCCGCCAGCAGTTCCACGGTTATCTTGAAGCCGAGGACCTGGGAATGGCTCTCGTCCAGTTTAAAAATGGAGCCCTGGCGACGATTGAAGGAACCACCAACGTCTTTCCCAAGAATTTGGAAGAGACCCTTTATGTGTTTGGAGAAAAAGGGACCGTCAAAATTGGCGGAAAATCCACGACCGACATTGATGTCTGGGAATTTGCCGACCCCAGGCCCGAGGATTCGAGCCTTCTCGGCTTAAAAGAACCGACTTCCAATGTCTATGGAAATGGGCACACCCAGCTCTTTTCAGATATGATCCAGGCCATTGAAAAGGACCGTCCGCCCTATGTGGATGCCCGGGCGGGCAGGAGGGCCCTGGAGCTGGTCCTGGCCATCTATAAAAGCATGAAGACCGGCCAGCCGGTCGACCTTCCCATGAAGGACTTTGCCTCAATCGAGATGGAAGGAACCTTTGGACCGGGAACCCTCAACCAGTCCTGCCATTTTGCACAAGATCAGGAAGGGGCTTGATCATGGATATTTTTATTCACCCTTCCTCTTACGTCGATGAAGGGGCAAAAATCGGCGATGGGACAAAAATCTGGTTCTTCTGCCACATCCAAAGCGGAGCGGTCATTGGAGAAAACTGCTCTTTAGGGCAGAATGTCAACATCGCCAATAACGTCACCATTGGGAAAGGGGTAAAGATTCAAAATAACGTCTCCATCTATGAAGGCGTCACCCTGGGAGATTACGTCTTTTGCGGACCTTCCTGCGTCTTTACCAACGACTTAAATCCCCGGGCCCGTTTTCCCAAGGGATCCCAGGGCTACCTGCCGACCCGGGTCGGAGACGGAGCGACTATCGGCGCCAACGCCACCATCGTCTGCGGCCATAACATTGGCCACCATGCGATGATTGCCGCCGGGGCGGTCATTAATAAAAATATCCCCAATTACGCCGTGATGGTGGGGGTCCCCGCCCGGCAGATCGGCTGGGCCTGCGCCTGCGGAAAGATCTTTGTTCCCGATGATTTGGAAGAAGGAAAGTCTTACACCTGTCCCACCTGCGGGAGGGCCTACCTTCTGGGTGAAAATGGCCTTGAGGAAGTTCAGGGCCCCACCAATGAAAAATACGAAGAACGATAAATCCTCGGGATTTTTAAGGAGAATCTATGCAATTTATTGACTTAGGCCGCCAATACCAGAGGCTCAAGGAGCCGATGGATCAGGCAATTCAAAAAGTCTTAAATGACCATCATTATATTATGGGCCCCCAGGTCCAGGAACTGGAAGAAAAACTCAGGGAAAAGACCGGAAGAAAACACTGCCTGACCACCTCCTCCGGCACTTCTGCCCTTTACCTCATCTTAAAAGCCCTGGACCTCCAGAAAGAGGATGCCTGCTTTGTTTCTTCTTTCACTTATTTTGCTTCGGCTGAGGCCCCGGCCCTAGCCGGCGGCCACCCCGTCTTTGTCGATTCCGACCGGTCCTATAACATGGACCCCGAAGACCTGGAAAGGCGGATTCAGAAGGTTTTAAAGGAAGGAAAATTCCGCCCCCGGCTGGTGATCGCCGTGGACCTCTTTGGCCTTCCCTGCGATTACGAAAGAATTCTTCCCATTGCAAAAAAATACGGGCTTTTTGTCCTGACGGACTCCGCCCAGGCCTTCGGTGCCACCTACAAAGGAAAATCCGTCTGCTCCTACGGGGATGCCTCAGCCCCTTCCTTTTTCCCCGCCAAGCCCTTAGGCTGCTATGGAGACGGAGGAGCCATCTTTACCGATGATGACGACCTTGCCGAAAAAATTGCCTCCCTCCGGGTCCATGGGAAGGGAAAAGACAAGTACGACAATATCCGCCTGGGCATCAACGGCCGCCTCGACACCATCCAGGCGGCAGTCCTTCTGGTAAAACTTAGGATTTCGGACGATGAAATCGAAAAAAGGCAGATTCTCGCCGACCGTTATAAAGAGGCCCTGGCCGATGACTATGACCTCCCCCTCTTTTTTGAAGACCGGTCCTCCGCCCTGGCCCAGTACACCCTGATGGTCCGGGAAGGAAGATCCCGTGATAAGCTGGTGGAAGCGATGAAGGCGGCTGGCATCCCGATCATGGTTTACTATCCTAAGCCCATGCATATGCAGACGGCTTTTAAGGATTACGGGTACCGGCCCGAGGACTTGCCCTGCTGTTTGGATCACAGTAATAGGGTCTTTTCCATCCCCATCCATCCCTACCTGACCGAAGGAGAATTTCAAGCCATCTGCCAGAACCTTTTGACCTTAAGCCAAAGCCTCCAGGGAGAAGGGGCCCATGAAGATCTGGATTGTCAATAATTACGCCATCCCACCGGTCTACGGGGGTCTTGTCCGGCACTATTACTTTGCTCATTTTCTCCAGAAAATGGGCCACCAGGTACGGATCCTCACGGATTCTCAGATCCACAACACCCAGGTCAATGTTCGGGATCCCGGGAAGTTTTTAAAGGACGTCTATTACTCGGATGTCCTTTTTACCTACGTGGCCTGCAAGTCCTATGTAAAAAATGACTGGAGAAGGGTCTATAATATGGTCCAGTTCACCTTTTACACAAAAAGGGCTATGGAAGACCTTTATCAAAGGGGAGAGAGACCCGATATCATCTATGCTTCCTCCCCCCTTCCCACTTCTTCCTACTCCGCCATGAGATTTGCGAAAAAGTACAGGATCCCCTTTATTTTTGAAGAAAGGGACCTCTGGCCCCTATCCTTGGAGGAGTATGGAAAGATCAAAAGCTTTTCTCCCCTCCAGCTGATCCTGAAATTTTTTTATGGGGTGGAGCACCGGCTTCACCGGGAAAGCGCCGCTTCCATCTTTACTATTGCTGGCGGCCGGGACTACATCCGGGACAAAAAATGGACCGACGTTTCTCCCGATAAAATTTACCATATCAACAACGGGGTCGATCTTTCGGAGTTTGACGAGAACCTTAAAAACTTCCCCTATGAGGATCCGGACCTCGATGATCCCGAGACCTTCAAGCTGGTTTACACAGGATCTATCCGAAGCATCTACGATCTGGATGTCATCCTGGAAGCGGCCAAGGTTCTCCAGGAGGAAGACCCTGAAGTCACAATTCTGCTTTACGGGGAAGGGCCGGAAAGAGCCCGGCTGGAAAAAAGAGTTCGGGAAGAAAAGATCTTCAATGTCCATTTCAAAGGGAGGGTCGATAAAAAATCCATTCCCTCTATCCTTTCCCGGGCGGACCTTTGCCTGATCCACCATCATCCGGTCGGACTGATGCGCTATGGGTCCTCGAACAACAAGCTTTTTGAATACCTGGCCTCGGCCCGGCCCGTCCTTTCCACGGTTCCTTCCTCCTACTCCATTGTCCGGGAAAAGGAATGCGGACTGGAATGCCCGGATCAGAAGCCCGAAACCATTGCCCGGACTCTTCTAACCATGAAAAATTGGAGTTCGGAAAAAAGAAAACAAGCATCTAAGAACGCCCGTTTGGCCGTTCAGGAATATGATTTTGCCCGACTTTCCGAAAAACTGGAGAAAGTATTTTATAAGGTCCGGTCATGAAAAAAAACCCACAGCCTAATCTGAAATTACTTGCCAATATCCTTTTTGATATCCTGGTAGTCAATATGGCCTATCTCGGGGCCATGTGGATTCGCTTTGATTTCCACTATTCTGCGATCCCCTATGCCCTGAGCATGAGAATTTTGCCCATGGCGCCCATTTTTACCCTGATTGCCATGATCATTTTCTGGGCCTTCCGCCTGTATTCGTCCATTTGGGCCTATGTTGGGGTCTCTGAATTCATCCGGATCATCCTGGCTTCCATGGTCTACGTGGCCGCCCACTACTTCCTTTCCTTCTTCTTTTTCCCCAATATTTGGATGCCTCGGGGATACTTTGTCATTGAATTTTTTATGCTGGCCGCAGGCCTCTGCCTGGTCCGTTTCTTTTACCGCTTTTATCTGATGGCGGAAAGGAAAATGAATAAATCCGAGGAGGCAGACCATTCGATTCGCACGATGATTATCGGAGCCGGGGAGTCTGGCCGGGCCATTATCCACGAGATGAATGTCTCGGATAAGATTGATAATAATGTAGTGGCCCTGATCGATGACGATCCGGAAAAGCAGGGGAAGTATCTGGAAAATGTCAAGGTTTACGGGGGCCAGGAATCGATTGTCCCGGTGGCGGAAAAACTGGGCGTTCAGGAGATCATCCTTGCCATGCCCTCGGCCTCCCGCAAGGCCCAGCAGGAAATTTTGGAACAGTGTAAAAAGACCAACTGCAAACTGAAGATTCTCCCCGGAATGTACCAGATTA
Source organism: uncultured Tissierellia bacterium (assembly GCA_947278105.1). Taxonomy (GTDB): domain Bacteria; phylum Bacillota; class Clostridia; order Tissierellales; family Peptoniphilaceae; genus CABTZP01. The sequence continues at coordinate 4,863 of CAMYOR010000015.1, read as the reverse complement.
TCTCCGGAGAAGTAAACGTTTCAAAGATCCGGGATGTCGACCTTGAAGACCTTCTCGGCCGAGACCCGGTCGAGGTCAACTCCAGTGAGATTTCTGAATACATTCAGGGAAAGACCGTCCTGGTTACGGGCGGAGGTGGGACCATTGGCTCTGAGCTTTCCCGGCAAATTGCCAGCTTTAAGCCCAAGAGACTCATTATCTTTGATATTTACGAAAATAATGCTTATAACCTCCAGATGGCCCTTGAGCGCCAGTATCCGAACCTGGACCTTAAGGTTTTGATCGGTTCGGTCCGAAATATCGAAAGGCTCCGTTCGATCTTTGCCGAGGAAAGGCCTGACATCGTCTACCATGCTGCTGCCCATAAGCACGTTCCTTTGATGGAAGTATCTCCCAATGAGGCGGTAAAGAACAATGTCTTTGGAACCCTTAATGTTGTCCAGGCAGCCGATGAATTCGGCGTCAGCCGTTTTGTCCTCATTTCCACCGATAAGGCGGTCAATCCGACTTCGGTCATGGGGGCGACCAAAAGGATCTGCGAGATGATCATCCAATCCTACAACGAACGCTCGAACACTGATTATGTGGCGGTCCGCTTTGGAAATGTCCTGGGCTCATCGGGATCCGTCGTCCCCCTTTTCCGCAGCCAGATTGCGGCGGGAGGGCCAGTCACGGTCACCCACCCGGATATTGTCCGCTATTTTATGACCATCTCCGAAGCCGTCTCCCTGGTCCTTCAGGCGGGAGCCTATGCCAAGGGAGGGGAGATCTTTATCCTGGAAATGGGAAAGCCCGTAAAAATCCTCGACCTTGCCCGCAACCTCATTCGCCTCTCGGGCCTTAAGGAAGGGGAGGACATTGACATCAGCTTCACCGGCCTTCGGCCCGGAGAAAAGCTCTATGAAGAGGTTCTGATGAATGAGGAGGGCCTGCAGACAACGCCCAACCAGCGGATTAAAATCGGCCACCCGATTGAATTTGACATTGACGAATTTTACCAAAAGCTCCCCGGTCTGAAAAAAGCGGCCGACGAAGAAACCAATCAGATTCGGGATTCAATTTCAGAACTGGTGCCAACCTTCCAGGTTTCCATTGATGGAATTCCCACCCAATACAAATCCTTCAAAAAGGAATACGGGTCTGTAACGAACAAAGAGGGTCAGCAGATTCTTCACCGGGAAGAATTGGAGGAGGAATCATGAAAGAAAGACAAATCCCATTTTCCCCCCCGGACATCCGAGAGGAAGATATTGAAAAAGTCGTTGAAGTCTTACGGTCCGGGTGGATTACGACCGGCCCGAAGACCAAGGAATTTGAAAAGGCCCTGACTTCTTCCATGGGGACGGCGGGAACCGTATGCCTTAGTTCCGATACGGCCGCCCTGGAATCCGCCCTTCGCCTATTCGGCATCGGCCCCGGAGATCAGGTCTTAGTCCCTGCCTACACCTATACTGCTTCGGCTTCGGTGATCCTCCATGTCGGCGCCGAGCCGGTTTTTGTCGATTCAAAGGCCGATGACCCCCATATGGATCTTTCCGACCTGGAAAAGAAGATGACGGAAAAGACCCGGGCCATCCTCCCGGTCGACCTGGCGGGGGTCATGGAAGACTACCAAGAAATTTACCGGATCGCAGAAGAGAAAAAATCCCTTTTTCATCCAAAAAATCCCTTCCAGGAAGCCCTGGGCCGGGTCCTTGTCTTAGCGGACGGGGCCCATTCCCTGGGCGCCCGGCAAAAGGGGAAAATCTCCGGCCAGGCTGCGGACTTTACCTGTTTTTCCTTCCATGCGGTAAAAAATCTCACCACGGCGGAAGGGGGAGCAGTCACCTGGAAAAAGGGCCTTCCCTTTGACCCCGATAAAATCTACAAAACCTTCCAGCTTCTGAGTCTCCATGGTCAGTCCAAAGATGCCCTGGCAAAGGCCCAGCTGGGCGGCTGGGAATACGACATTGTCCTTCCGGCTTATAAATGCAATATGACCGATATTCAGGCGGCCCTGGGCCTCTCCCAGCTCTCCCGCTATAAAGAGATCTTAAAGCGCAGAGCGGAAATTGTCCGCCTCTATGACCGCTTTTTTAAGGAAGAATGCGGTTTTACGCCCCTGGCCCATTCGGGAGAATCCTTTGACTCTTCCCGCCACCTCTACCTCTTAGGGCTTTCTTCTTTTGACGGGGAAAAACGAAACGACTTTATCCAAAAGATGGCGGAAAAAGGCGTTTCCACCAATGTTCACTACAAGCCTCTTCCCATGATGAGCGCCTATAAAAACCTGGGCTATTCGATTGAGGATTATCCCCGGGCCTACGATTATTTCACCCGGGAAGTCACCCTTCCCCTCCACACAAAGCTCACAGATGACGATATTTCCTACGTAGTTTCTTCCGCCAAAGAGGTCCTTCGGGCCATGGGAGTCTTTTCATGAGGGTCCCCGGCAGTTTTGAAGACCTTCCCCTGGCCATGCAAAAGGAGGAGATCCGCCCTTATTACGAGGACTTAGTCAAAAAAAACGGCCAGCTCCTAGTCAAAAGAGCCTTTGACTTTCTCCTGGCCCTTCTTTTGACCCTTCTTGCCTCGCCCATTCTTCTTTTGGCAGCCCTTGCCGTGAAGCTCACTTCCAAAGGCCCCATCTTTTACCGGCAGGAGCGGGTCACCCAGTTTGGCCGGCATTTCTACATTTTAAAATTTCGGACCATGGTCGTGAACGCGGATCAAATCGGGGGTTCAGTGACCATTGACGGCGATCCCCGAGTCACCTCCGCGGGCCACTTTCTTCGCCGCTTCCGGGTCGATGAATTTCCCCAGCTTCTTAACATCTTATTTGGAGACATGTCCCTTGTGGGAACCCGGCCCGAGGTCCCCAAGTTTGTCCGCCAGTATTCCAATGAAATGACGGCGACCCTTCTTATGCCCGCCGGGGCCACGTCCATGTGCTCCATTGCCTTTTCTCACGAATCCGACCTCATTCAGGGTCAAAAGGACCCTGACCATTTCTATGTCGAAACCCTCCTTCCGCAGAAAATGGCCATTAACCTTTCCGAATTAAAAAAGTTTTCCCTCTTCCATGATCTCTATGTCCTCGGGAAAACCATCGGCGCGATTTTCCAGCTTTAAACCCGGCCGGGGCAGGACCAACAGCCCCTTCTTCAGGAATAAGGGAGATCATTTCAGCAAGCTTTTCATTTCCACTTACGATTTTTAAGTGGAAAAAGCCAAGTCGCATAATTCCACTTAAAAATCGTAAGTGGAAAAAGCCAAGTCGCATAATTCCACTTAAAATTCCTAAGTGCAAATATCCAAATCGCAGTTTCCAACTGAAGATTCTCAGGCCATGAAAGACCGGAACGATTGGATGGGTGAAGGAGGAGACTGACAGACAATTTAATTGATAGCTGCGCAACATCTGTGGCCTACTGCTTTATACGAAGCCCTCGGTTATTTTAGGAAGGAAAATCTTTCCGATCCAAAGACTTCCACTTTCATTCCTCCCACAAGAAATTCACTCCTGCTTTCTTTTGAGAAGCCCGATTTTTTTTATTTTTTCATGTAACATTTTCTGCTGTTTTATTAGAATATATAGTGAATAGCAAATATCAGCGGAACATGATCATACAAAAGTATGAAATTTTATCGATTTTGAATGAGCATTAAAGGGTAAAAAAGGGATGAAAAAGAAAAAATACTTTTTGCTAAGGGTAATTATCTTGATCCTAATTACAGCGGCTTTTTGTTCTACTGATTTTGTGTTGAGAGTTGGGGTGTTCTTCTTTTCCCCCAAAAGTGCCGTGACCATGGAATATGAACCGGCAGGAAAAGGAGAAAAAGGAGAACAGCTTTATAGGATTACAAAAAACACACCAGTTGAAGAAGTTACGCAAGGATATTTATACACATGGGCAGTAAAGAGCCTTGGACCCTTTCATTTTGCCTATTATTACGGAGAGTGCTGAGTGTACTACGCAACAGGAGATTTTGGAAAAGGGAGCCGGTATGGAGAAATTAAAAAGGCAAATAGACTTCAATCCAACACCATTTATCCAGGACAAAGACTGCGGATTCGATAGGACGCTGACCTTTTCGACTTTAACCGATCGGGCTCTCGTTTTGAGAAGCCCGATTTTTTTTATTTTTTATGTAACATTTTCTTCTGTTTTATTAGAGTATTTAATGAGTGGCAAACATCGGCGAAGCATAATCATATAAAAGTCTGAAATTTTAACGATTATAAATGAGTATTAAAGGGTAAAAAATAAAAAAATAAAAATACTTTGGATTTCCAAGTTTTAATTCCTTTCGTCGGATAGAGTGGGGCAAGTATTGCCGGTAAGGAAAACATTGGAGGTGAAACCATGAAAAAGTCATTCCATTTTGTAAGCGCTCTTGTTCTTGTTATGGTCTTGAGTTTATTTTCTGCTCAGGCCAATGGACCCATGGATCTTCAGTCAAACAGAAGTATCTATGCGGAAGATCAAAAAATCATCGCAGAAAAAGCCAGGGGTCAGGAAAAAATAAATCGGAGCCTCCAATCTTATGGGATAAGTTTGAAGGATAGTACGATTACTCCACTTTATAGGGCCAGCCTCTATGATTTTGCACAGACGGGGAAAGTGGACCTGAAGCCCTATCAGATCGGCGGGGGACAGGCGTATGTGGCAGAGGTTGAGAAAAATGGAAATTTTGCCGGCCTCATTCACTTTACCGTAGAGGGAAATGTCCCCGACATCCATATTTTCGCCCCTCTCAATCGACTCGAGGATTCTTCTGACTGGAAAGTCAATGCTCCCCGCATTGAGGCCCTACTCAAGAAAGTACAGTTTTCCTCTGAGGATATTGAGGCCAAACTGGTCTTTATGGATGGACTCGGCT
>CAMYOR010000014.1 GCA_947278105.1 uncultured Tissierellia bacterium | reverse complement strand
TCTGTAAAATCCGGAAATGGACGCTTCTACTTCACGTAACAGTCGTAGGTCGCGGGGGTTTCGCAGTAATCATAAATCTTTCCCCAGAATCCAAAGGGCGTCGGAATCACATCTCCCCGGCGGCCGCCATAGGCAATGACAATATTTCCAGACCCATCGGCAACAAAGCCCGCTGCATTGACGTGCCGGCCCGGGATCGTCAGCTTATTGCCCGGAAGAACTGATTGAGAATAATAGGTAAACCGGTAGCCATTCCAGACGATTACGCCCTTCTGCTTTAATTGAGCGAGAGTGTAAAGGGATTGGGGGGCCAGGGCCTTGGAGGGGGATTCGTTGAGATTTTCCTCATTCTTTTTTATCTGCCCCAGAAGCGAGACGGGATCGTCCGAAAGATTTCCCTGATCGCCTTCGTAGCCTGATTTTTCTTCCGAGGGATCTGCGGCCTTTTGCGAATCTATTTCAAGGGATGAAGCCTTATAGGCCGTCTCTGAAAAGGGATCCTCCTCCAAATTAATCGTCTTTTTTTGTTCTTGTATGCTTGCTAGGGCCTTTTCAATCGCAGCTTTCTCTGCCGCTGCCTCATCGGAAGCTCTTTGAGCATTCGTCCCGGGGCCGTCCTTCTTCCGGTCATCTTTAGAGTTGGTCTGAGCGGAAAGAAGCTCATCCGAGTCCTTGGAAGGATCGGCTGAAAGAGTGCGGGCCTTCTTTTTTTGGTCTGCGGAAAGCTTTCCTTCGGCTTTTTCCTGGTCTTCCTCCGCCTTTAAAGATGGGCCAATTGGAGCCTTTGTTCGCGCCGGCTCGGCCTTTTCTTTTAAGGAAGCCACCAGGGGCTCCTGCTTCTGATCCGCCATCTTGTTTTTATTTTGGGCAAGAGAAATGGCCTGCTTGTTCTTTCCCTTTGAGGTCCGGGAAGCAGGCGAAGCACCCATCTCTTTTGGGGCCTCTTGCTCTGGATTTAACCCTTCCTGGCGAGACTTCTCCAGGTTTTGGGCTTTCTTTGCCTCGGCAGAAGCCTTTTCAAGGTCAATGGTAAAATTTCCAAAATCCTCAGCAGAAGTCTCCGGCTGTCCATCCTCTTCAGATCCCTCGAACTCCTCCGGTGCCTGTTCAGCTTCCGCCTGATCCGCCCACTGAGCGATGGTCAGATCCGTGAGCTTTGCCTTTTCTTCTTGAGAAACCCGGGCCGCCATAGGATCCTGGACCAGAGGGCTTTTCGTATTTAGAAACAATATCCCGGCAAGACCCAGAATACATACAACGCTGATGGCGCCGAGAATTGTTGCTAATTTTTGTCGATTCATGTCATTCTCCCTTTTGAGGAAACATTTTTACCGATACATTCGTAATTATAATACCGATTCCCGCCTGGTTTTGTCAAGAAAATGTTACAAAGCAATTACAGCCGATGGAGAGAAATGGCTAAACTAAGGGTTTATGCAGACGAGGCGAAATATAAATTAGCATTCCTTATTTTTATGGCCCCATTGGATCGGTCCGGACAAAGTGGACAAGCGAACAAACGGCAAGAAGACTTCCGACAAAAGAAAGAAGGGTCATGAGTAAAAGGGTGGGGCCCATGCCCAGCCGGTCGAGGGAAAAGCCGCCGAATAAACTGCCCAGCCCGCCGCCCAGGCTCATAATGGCAGTGGGAATCCCCTGGCCCTGGATGAGATCTTCCTTTTTCACCAGGTCATTAATAAAGTAAGCAAAGGCCGGCAGAAAAAGGCCAAAGGAAATAAACTGGGCGGCCTGAGAAAGATAAAGCAGTCCCATGGAAGATGCAATGGTAAGAAGGGCAGCCTTGATCGTAAAAGCAATGGCGGAGACGATCAGCCACCGGAAGTCTTTGGCCTTTTCACGGAGCTTTAAATAGATAAACATGGCCGGTATTTCGGCGATGGCTGCGATTGCTGCAGCAAATCCGGCCTTTCCTGCATCGCCTCCCTTAAAGGAAACGATCACCGTCAGATAATTATTAATAAAGGTATAGACCATAAAAATCAGGACAAAGCCCAGAAAAATCGGAAAGATGGGATACTTTCGAAAAAAATGGGTCCGGTCCGGGGCCGGAGGGTCCGAAAAAAGCGGCGCCTCTTCTCCCGATTTTTCCTTATATTCAGGAAGGGGCAGGGTTCCCATCAGGATCATGCAGAGAATGTTTAAAAGGATTACGATCCCAATCAGCCTTTCGATCGAATGAGAAACGAAATAGAGGCCCATCACCCAGGAGGAGAAGGCAAAGCCAAAGGAACCCACGCCGCGAATAAATGAAAAATGAATCTTTCTCCCAGAGGACTCATAGGCGATTACCAGGGAGGAAAAGGTCGTCTGCGCAGAGATGGTGTTGGTGACGGCAAGGAAAAAAGCAAAGAAAACATAAGCCCGCGGCAAAGAGGGATGGAGAAAAAGGGGAAGAAAAACGGCGGCAACTAGTCCCAGTTGGTAAATCCCGTAGCGGATCAATGCCCCTTCTCCTTTTTGGTCGGCCCTTTTTGCCAAAAATCCCTGCTCTGCGGAGCCCAGAAAATTTCCCAGACACAGGACCAGCCCAATCATTGAAGCCGAAAAGCCCCGCCCGGACAAATAGAGGGCGGTAAAGAGCATAAGACCGCAAAAGGAAGAGAAGAAAAGAAAATGAATCAGAATATTTTGGATGTTCAGCCTTCGATCGTCCATGGCTCCGCCTCCTGGTTCTTGGATTGTTGTTCCTCTTTTCGGCTAAGGCCCTCAGCAGTTTTTTTCATTATAACATGGGGGCCGGGCGACACTGGGAAAATCGTTTTCCCTCTCTTGACAAGGTTTTTTCCCTTTGGTAAGTTTATTCTGAAATAAAGTTCGCCGTGAAGGTTCTTACAAAACCGGAGCGAACCGAGATGGACGTCTCTTAACGTCTTGAGGCTTCGGCAAAGAAAGGTGGTACCGCGAAAGCGCCCTTTCATGACCGAAGTTTTTTTTATACTCAAGGCGGAAAGAATTAAGAGGAAAGCCGAGAAGGAGGAAAAAAATGGTCCCAGAGTATGAAAAAGAATACAAGAATGTGGTGGATGAGCTGCAGGACCGCGGATATTATGATAATGCAACGGATTTAGAAGGTCTAAAAAAACACCTGTCTGAGCCGGGGAAGCGTTTCTATATTGGCTTCGATGCCACCGCAGACTCCCTGACCGTGGGCCATTTTATTCAGATCATGGTCATGATGCGGATGCAGGCCTATGGCCATATCCCCGTCGCCCTCCTTGGCGGAGGCACGACCTTGATCGGCGATCCCAGCGGCAGGTCTGATATGCGCAAAATTATGACCGAGGAGATGATTGACCATAACGCCCAGTGCTTTGCCAACCAGTTTGCCCGATTTTTGGACTTTTCCGGCGATAAGGCCATGATTGCCAACAACAAGGATTGGCTCTTGAATATCAACTATCTAAAATTTATGAGAGAGGTCGGTATTCACTTTAATGTCGGCGAGATGATTGGAAAGGATGCCTACAAAAATCGACTGGCCGCCGGTGGGCTGACCTTTTTTGAATTTTCCTATATGCTCCTTCAGTCCTACGACTTTTTGGTCCTGTACGACAAATACGGAGTCCAACTGGAAATGGGCGGATCCGACCAGTGGGCCAATATCATCGGCGGAGTTGATTTGATCCGCAAGGCTCGGGAAAAGGAGGCGTACGGACTGACCTTCAAGCTCCTTACAACGGCAGATGGAGTGAAGATGGGAAAATCCATGAAGGGCGCCGTCTGGCTGGATGAAGAAAAGACTTCTGCCTATGAGCTTTTCCAGTATATGCGAAATGTGGATGACCGGGATGTGACCAAATTCCTCCTCCAGATGACCTTCCTTCCCAAGGAAAAGTGTCTGGAGCTAGGCTCTTACAGGGACCAAAGAATTAACGAAGGAAAAGAAGTTCTGGCCTACGAAATTACCAAGCTCGTCCATGGACAGCAAAAAGCGGATGAGGCTTTGGAAGCTTCCCGAAATATCTTTTCTGAAAATGCCTCCAAAGAAAATATGCCCACCAAGGAAATTGAAGTGGCCGAAGAGACCATGGGCGTATTAAATCTTTTGACCGCAGCAGGCATCACCTCGTCCAATGGGGAAGCCCGGCGGCTGATCCAGCAGGGGGGCATTACCATTGACGGCGATAAGGTGGAAGATCCTTTCATGGAAATTGAAAAATCCAGATTAATGGACGGCATCGTGGTTCAGAAGGGCAAAAAGTTCTTCTTCCACGTTTTGGGCAAATAGGCTTCAACAAAATAAGATGGAGGGCGGAATATGATGAAAAATATTGTGGTGCTTTGCGGCGGTCAAAGCACGGAGCATGAGATTTCCCTTCGAAGCGCCGTGTCCGTGATCAACGGGCTGGACCGCTCCACTTTTGATGTCTCTGTCTACTACATTGACAAAAAAGGACGCTTTATCCCCCTGGGAAAGTTGGACCATGTTGAAAAGCCGGAGGATTTGATCGCCAATTCTTCGCTTTCAAAGCTTGAATCCATCGCCCGCTTTTCCTTGGACCTGGATGCCCTGGAAGATCCGATCCTCCTTCCGGTCCTCCATGGGCAAACGGGGGAAGATGGTCAAATTCAAGGTTTTCTTCAGACTCTGGGCCTGCCCTACGTCGGCTGCGGAATCACTTCCTCTGCCCTTTGCATGGACAAGGCCTATTTAGACCAGATCTTCCAGGCCTGCGGCCTGCCCGAGGCCCGCTTTATCGTTTTGAAAAAGGAGGATCCGGAAAATGCCAACCGGCTGGCTCTTCTTCAAAGGGTCCGGGAGGAACTGGGCCTGCCCTGCTTTGTGAAACCCGCCAATAACGGTTCTTCGGTTGGGGTCAATAAGGCAGATGAGAAGAACTTTATGGAGGCTGTGGATGAGGCTTTTAAATATGACCATAAAATTGTCATTGAAGAGATGATCTCGGGCCATGAGGTCGAGGTTTCCGTTCTGGGCAACCTGGATGCCCGCGCCTCTATGCCGGGCTCTTATACCAGTTCCCATGAAGTGCTGGACTACGAGGCCAAATATTTAGATCGGACGATTATTGAAAATATCCCCCACCCCATGACCGAGGATCAAGCTCAAAGGTGCCGGAGCCTGGCTCTTAAAGCCTATCAGGCGGCGGGCTGCGAGGGCCTTGCCCGGGTGGATATTTTCTTCGGAGAAGATGGGAATTTCTATGTCAATGAAATCAACACCTTCCCCGGCATGACCCCTACTTCCCTGGCCCCCAAGCTTTGGACGGCTTTGACGGAGATGACTTTCCCCCAGTACCTTGAGGCGATTATCGCCTATGGCGAAGAATCCTATCAGCGGCGAAGCTCCATAAAAAATTCCTGGGAGATCTAGCATGAAAAATCGCACATTAGGCCAAATCGCAGACTATGCCCAGGCCCGGCTGACTCGGCCGGACCTGGCTGACCAAAAGGCCCTGGGGGTTTCCATTGACACCCGGACCATCGAAGACGGCGAAATCTTCCTGCCTCTGATTGGAGAAAAGCTGGATGGCCACCAGTTTGTGGACCAGGCCTTCGATAAGGGGGCTCTGGCTTCCTTTTTTGATCAAAACCATGAACTTCCCGACAACATTCATCCCTTTCTGATCGTCGACGATACCGAAAAAGCCTTCCGCCGTCTGGCCCACCACTACCGGGATTCTCTAAAGACTCAGGTTATTGGCGTTACGGGCTCAAACGGAAAGACGACGACAAAGGACATCCTCTACTCCGTCCTCCGCCAGCGTTTTCGCACCCACAAAACCATCGGCAACTTTAATAACGAGATTGGCGTTCCCCGGACCATCCTGGACCTTGAAGAGGATACTGAATACGCCATTATCGAAATGGGAATGTCGGCTCTGGGCGAAATCTCCATGCTCAGTAAATTAGCCCGGCCGCACATCGCCGTGATCACCAACGTTGGCCAGGCTCATTTACAGGAACTGGGGTCCCGGGAAAATATTGCCCGGGCGAAGATGGAAATCACCGAAAACCTGGGGCCGGAGGATATCTTTATCTATAACCGGGACAGCGATGTCCTTCAAAAAGAGGTGGAGGCCCGGGCCCTTCCCTGTCGGACCATCAGCTTTGGAGAAAGTGAGGGGGCGGACTTTCGGCTCGAGCTTTTTTCCTCCAACGCCGGCGGCTCCCGCTTCTTTGTCAATGGAAAAGAGTGGCAAATTAACCTCCTTGGATCCTATCAAATGTATAATGCCGCTGTCGGGATTATTGTGGGCCAGCTTCTGGGCCTTACCGATGAACAAATCGAGAGGGGCTTGCACGTGGAAGACACGACAAAGATGCGTACGGAGCTGGTCAACTGCCGCGGCTTTGATATCCTCGTCGACTGCTATAATTCCAGCCCCCAATCTTTGCGGGAGGCCTTCAAGACAGCCGGCCTATTAAACGGTTATCGGAAAAAAATCGCGATTTTGGGGGACATGAAGGAACTGGGAGAAAGAGAAAAGGCCATCCACTATCAGCTGGGGCAGGAAATTGATCCTAGCATCTTTTCCGACCTGATCTTTTATGGGCCCCTAGCCAAGTATATGATGGACGGGGCGGAGAAAAATTTCTCAAAGAATCGGCTTTTCTGGTTTTCTTCAAAGAGTGACCTGGTCAATGAGATGAAAAATCTCATTGAGCCCAACTCCCTGGTTCTTGTCAAAGCATCCCGGATGATGCGCCTGGAAGAGGTGGTAGAAAGCATTGAGACCATCACGGCAAGCCGCTGCCGCCAAGGATAGGACGGATCCCTTCCATCCTTATTAAAAATCCCCGTTTCTCGGGGAATAAGACTGGAGTTTTTATGCAAAAAGCCATTGTCACTGTTATGGGACTTGATCATCCCGGAATTGTTGCCGCCGTTTCCCAGAAGATCGCAGACCTTCCGATGAATATTCTTGAAATTAACCAGGTCATCCTGGGCGGGTATTTTACCATGATGGTCCTCGTGGATTTAATGGAGATGGAAAACCAAGTTGACAAGATCGCTAGTGACTTCCATGAATGGGGAAAAACGCAAAATCTGGATATTCACCTCCAGCACGAAGATCTTTTCCATTCGATGAATAATCTTTAAGGATTGTGCTATGGATCAAAAAGCTGTTTACGATGTCATTCGTATGCTGAAAGATGAGCATCTGGATATCCGCACGACCACTTTAGGGGTCTCTCTTTTGGACTGCGGGGAAAAAGACCCAAAAAATACCGCAGAAAACATCTATGAAAAAATCTGCCGGACAGCAGAAGGGCTGGTCCCAGCAACCGAAAAAATTTCCAGGACCTTAGGCGTTGACATTGTCCATAAAAGAATTGCCGTAACCCCCATTGCCATGATCGGGCGCTCAGAAAAAGCGGAGGATTTCGTCCTCCTGGGAAAAGCGCTGGACCGGGCGGCATCGGCCGTGGGTGTGAATTTTATCGGGGGCTTTTCTGCTTTGGTTCAAAATGGCCTGACCCCCCAAGACCGGGCTTTAATCGAGGCCATCCCCGAGACCCTATCTGAAACCAGCCTGGTCTGCTCCTCGGTCAATGTGGGTTCGTCGAAAGCCGGAATCAATATGGGAGCGGTTGCCCAAATGGGAGAAATTATCAAAAAGACCGCTGACCTTACTCAAGATCAAGACGGCCTGGGGGCGGCAAAGCTTGTGGTCTTCTGCAATGCCGTTGAAGATAATCCCTTTATGGCCGGTGCCTTTCATGGGCCTTCTCAAGGGGATTCAGCCATCAAGGTCGGCGTTTCCGGTCCGGGAGTCGTCTTATCGGCTTTGAAAAAAATGAAGGGCCGGTCCATCCAGGACATAGCCGAGGAAATCAAGAAAACCGCCTTTAAAATCACCCGGTTGGGAGAACTGGTGGGCAAAAGGACAGCCGAAGAGCTAGGCATCCCCTTTACCACAATTGATCTTTCCCTGGCTCCGACCCCTGCGGTGGGAGATTCAGTGGCAAGGATTCTCGAGGAAATGGGCCTTTCGGTGGTCGGCACCCATGGAACAACGGCCTGCCTGGCCCTGCTCAATGACTCTGTGAAAAAGGGCGGCCTCATGGCCTCTTCCTATGTCGGTGGTCTTTCCGGAGCCTTTATCCCCGTCTCCGAAGATGAAGGGATGATCGCTGCCGCAAAGAGCCGGGACCTTACAATGGATAAACTGGAAGCTATGACATCCGTTTGTTCAGTGGGACTGGATATGATCGCCATCCCCGGAAAAACGCCCGCTTCTACGATTTCGGCCATCATTGCCGATGAGGCGGCCATTGGCATGATCAACGGCAAAACCACCGCCGTTCGAGTCATTCCCGTCCCGGGCAAGGGAGTCGGCGACACGGCGAATTTTGGCGGCCTTTTGGGCTATGCGCCCATTCTCCCGGTACATGAGGGCTCCAGTGAAGAGCTCATTCGCCGGGGAGGATTTATCCCCGCCCCCGTACACTCTTTTAAAAATTAAGATTTCTTTGAAATTTAGGAATGAGCGCGGCATTCGTTTGGACCTGAAAGCGAATGGGGATGAGCGTGGAATTGAGGGGATAAAAAGACGCTGAAAAAAAGGGGAGCAAAACTTGATAAATTTCCTTGATTTGACAAAAAAGGAAAGGGCTTCTTTCTTTTTTGTCATCATTTTGATGGTCTTAGGCGGTATTTTTTCTATTTTACCCATTCAATACATGGAAAAAATGGCAAATTTGGCGGTCGCCGGTTCGAAGGATAAGATTGCGGAGATCGTGTTTTTGGGTGCCTTATATATCCTCTTTGAAATTGCTGCAAATCTATTTACCTATTCTGGAAAGTATATAGCCGATATCCTCCAGTATCGTATTGCAGGCAATCTGCAAGTTCGTCTTTATGAAAAACTGACGAGAATCGGCCTACAGGAACTGAAAGAACATGGATCAAACGAACTCGCCAATGTAATTATTGAGGATACGGCCTTTCTTTCAAATTATCTTCTGAAACCTGTCACCGACTTGGTTTTTATGACGGTGACTTTTCTCTGTGGCTTATATTATATGATCCATGTCAGCTGGATTTTGGCCGTGATTATCATTCCCCTTGGGATGCTCACCTCTTTTTCCGCAAAGGCGCTGGGCGAAAAAACTAACCGCAATATAGAAGCAGAAAGAAGGGCCTCGGCAAGCCTTTGGAAAACCTTTCATGAAGGGATACGAGGCATCATTGCTTTGCGGATCAGTCAGGCGGAAAAACGTTACGGGGATCAGGTGAAAAAGGACAGCGAAAATTTAAAGAACATTAATATTATTCAAAGTAAATTGGAAAAATCGAATATCGCAGTTGTCAGTGTTCTGTTCATGGGAACCATAGACTGCATCCTGCTTGTTTCCTGCCTTTTCGTCATCCACGGAAAAATCTCAGTCGGCAGCATGACTGCTGTTCTCATGTATAACCATATGCTGGTGGATCCACTTGTAAACCTGATTGATGTAAGGCAGACGGTGATTAAACTGAGGGTGTCACTCAAACGCATTTATGGGGTTCTGGAGATTAAGGAAGAATTAAAAAAGCCTCGTGTGAGGGTCGATGGGATGGAGGCGGATCATTTGCTTTATAATATTGGCTCCGCCCCAATATTAAAGGATGTTCATTTCACCATTTCTAAAGGGGGAAAGATCGCCATTCTTGGGGAAACGGGCTGCGGAAAAACAACTCTTGCGAACATCATTGCCGGCTTGATTGATCCAACAGGAGGAACGGTGAAATATACCTATAAAGGGAAAGAAGCACAAGGAATCCCCCGAGTCAGTTATCTATATCAAGATGGTTATTTGTTTGATATGGATATTAAAAGCAATATTAAGCTCTCCAACCCCTTAATTTCTAATGAAGAATTGAAGGCCCTGATAAAGATTTGCTGTTTGGAAAAACTGGTTTCGCAAAACTCGGGTCCCATCGGAGAAAATGGGCAAAAACTATCCGGGGGTGAACAGAAGCGGATTTGTATCGCAAGGGCCCTGGCAAACAACAACGCCGATATTTATATCTTTGATGAATTGTCTACTTCATTAGACGGTGAAACGGCACAAATCATCACCAGAAATATACTGGAGGCGCTGAAGGATCCCATTTGCATTTTTATAGAACATAATCTGGAAATTGCAGGCTTAATGGATGAAGTAATTTATCTTGAAGATACTCTCTGTCGCCTATAGAGACAAATTTACTGTTAAGAACTTCGGGGCTGACCCAAAAGCTCCGATAACGTTGTATTGTTTCCGCCAGAGCCCCGCTCCTTTTTTTCTTAAATTGGATAGTTTTCGGCGGAAATCTATGACTCGGCTATTTCCACTGAGCGATTTACAGTGGGGATTTGCACCTTGGCTTTTTCCACTGTTAAATTAACAGTGGAAATTTGCGAATGGAAAATTTCCACCGAATTCTCTACAGTGGCGTTGGCTCGGCCGAGGCTTTGGGATTAGCCCCTTTTCCTTATTTACACAGAGGATTCTGTTTTTCGGATCCCTCACGAAAGATCCTCTCGCTTTGCAATCCTTTTCTCTGCTTCTTTATAAACTTTTGAATCTGCTCGAGTACCGATAATGATGACTAGGACTTCTTTTCCACATTTTTCCAGTTTATAAAGAATTCTAAGCCCTGAGCTTTTTAATTTGATTTTCATCAAACCTGCTAATCTAGAATTTTCGAGATTTGCTAGAGGCTTGCCGTATCCTCCTTCATTTCTGGGAAGAGGGTTTAACAGGATTCTTTTTAATGCCTTATCCACTATCTTTTTTTGTGAGCCGTCCAATGATTGATAATCTTTAACTGCTTCTTTAAGAAAAGATAATTGATAGGTCATTCTATCTCATCCTCATCAAGCGGAGAAATTTCATCTAGGTTCACATGAAACAGCTTTTCAAATTCTTCCCTAGAAATAATGTCATCTTTTTTTGTCGAGGAAAGTCTCTTGTTCGCAAGCACAAGATCTCTTGCATCTTCCAGTTCATCCATCAATATCGAGTACTCTTCAGGTGAAATAAGCACACACTCCGGTGTATTATTTTTTAGGACTACCTTAGAGCCCGTCACTTTTACATCATCAAAAATGCGGCCAGCAAGACCACGATTAAATTCAGAAATGGAAACGGTTCGATTTGACAATTCTCTGACAAAATCCATTTTTATCACCTCGCAATAATATTCTTCATCTCTTCTAACAATTATCACTGATAATGATAAAAATATCAATAAATAAATCGATTATTGAGCCTCTCCTCTGGCGTACTTTTTAATCAAATTCAAAATGACCTGGACTCCGTCCTGAAATTCAACGGCCTTCTCCTTTTGGACAATCTCCTCCCGGTCCTGCCAGGTTTTCCGCACGGCCTCCAAAAAGTCCTCCCGATTCAAAGTCAGCTCGTTTAGAGTATTCGCATAGCCGGCATCGACGAAATTTTTTGCGTTGACCACCTGGTCCCCACGGCTGCCCAGCCGGTAGGGAATCAGAACCATGGGCTTTTGATAGTAGAGAAATTCAAAGATGGCATTGGAGCCGGCCCGGGAAAGGATGAGATCGGCCATGGCCAGAGCGTCCTTCATTTCCTCTTTAATATAGTCCACCTGAACATAGCCAGGTTGGGCGAGGTCGGGCCGTCCCTTCCCCTGACCGACTCCATGGACAATGTCAAAGGTCTCTAGGAGGGCGTCAAGATTTTCCCAAATGACCTCATTGATCCGAACTGCTCCGGAAGAACCTCCCAAAACAAGAAGAACCGGCTTTTTCCCATCAAAGGCAAAATGAGAAAGGCCTCTTTCTCTGGACCCGCCTTTAATCTGCCCGCGGATAATGGGACCCAGATAATAGACCTTTTCCTTGGGAAGATAGCGAGCCGTCTCCTTGAAAGTGATCAGAATCTTCTTTGACCGGGAGAGGGTCAGCTTGTTTGCAAGGCCCGGGGTCAGGTCCGACTCGTGGGAAAGGATGGGGACCCCCAGGCTTGCGCCCGCATAGACCACGGGCACAGAAACATAGCCCCCCTTGGAAAAGATGATTTGGGGGCGGATTTTTTTGATGAGCCTTCTGGATTCCCAGTAGCCCGACCAAATCCGGAAAAGATCCCGGAAATTGGCGAAAAAGTTATCTGCGGTCTTGGCCCTTCGAAATTTTCCGGTGGGGATGGGATGATAGGTGACCTTAGGAAAATCCCGGATCAGATCTTCTTCAA
This sequence comes from uncultured Tissierellia bacterium, assembly GCA_947278105.1. Lineage (GTDB taxonomy): Bacteria > Bacillota > Clostridia > Tissierellales > Peptoniphilaceae > CABTZP01. The sequence goes on along the minus strand of CAMYOR010000014.1, from coordinate 1,899 downwards.
TCCCGGCCTTTGAGCCGATATAATCAATGGTCCACCCATCCTCTAAAAGAGGGGGGATGAGGGCCAGGTTGACGGCGACATGACCGGCGGTTCCCCCGCCGGTCAAGACAATTTGCTTTTTCATTGATTTTTTTGCCCTATTTCTTCGGAGCTTCAATTTTTTCTGCGCCGAAGAAGGGTACCAGGACTTCAGGAATCGTAATCGACCCGTCCGCATTCTGATAATTTTCAACAATGGCTGCCCAGGTCCTGCCAACGGCAAGGCCCGACCCGTTTAAGGTATGGACAAATTGGGTCTTTCCTTTGCTGTCCCGATAGCGGATATTAGCCCGGCGAGCCTGATAATCTTCAAAGTTAGAGCAGGAAGAGATTTCTACATAACGGCCGTAAGAAGGCATCCAGACTTCAATGTCGTGGGTCATGGCCGAAGAAAAGCCCAGGTCGCCGGTGCAAAGCTGAACCACCCGGTAGGGGAGGCCCAGGCGGCGGAGGACTTCTTCCGCATCATCAGTGAGCTTTTCCAGCTCATCATAGGAAGTCGAGGGCTCAACAAATTTAACCAGCTCCACCTTATCAAACTGGTGCTGGCGGACAATTCCCCGGGTATCTCTTCCGGCCGATCCGGCCTCCCGGCGAAAACAGGGAGTGAAAGCAGTAAGATAGACCGGCAGGTCCTTTTCCTCTAAAATATCATCCCGGTAAAGGTTGGTGACAGGAACCTCTGCTGTCGGAATCAGGAAGAGATCATCCGCCTCGCAGTGGTACATATCTTCTTCAAACTTCGGAAGCTGACCGGTTCCGGTCATCGAAGCTCGGTTGACCAGGTAAGGAGGCTCAATTTCCGTGTAGGACTGATCCAGGGTGTGAAGGTCCAGCATAAAGTTATAAATGGCCCTTTCCAGCCTGGCTCCTTTTCCGGTCATCACCGTAAAACGAGCACCGGAAAGCTTTGCCCCCCGGTCAAAGTCTAAAAGGCCCAGGTCCGTCCCCAGGTCCCAGTGGGCCTTGGGCTCAAAGTCAAAGGAGGTAGGCGTTCCGAATTTTCGAAGCTCCACATTTTCCGAGTCATCCCTGCCGACCGGCACCGATGGATGAGGGACATTGGGGATATTTAAAAGCACATCCCGCATCTTTTCGTCAATCTCCCGGAGCTTATCATCATAGTCCTTGATCTCGTCACTGAGCTTTCTCATGGACTCGAAAATATCCGAGACATCCTCCCCATTTTGCTTTCTCCGGGGGATTTCCTTGGAAACCCGGTTTTTCTCCGCTTTCTTCTCTTCCACTTCCGCCAAAAGAGCCCGCCTCTGATCATCGATCTGAAGGGCGGAGTCAACGTCATATTCTCCGGATCTCTTCTCTAAACCTTCCCGTACCTCTTCAAGATTTTCACGAATGCGCTTAATATTTAACATTTTTCTCCTCCTTCTCCATTTTTCCTTCCCAATCTCTGCCCAGAACATAGGATTTTGCCTCCCGGGGGAGGCCGATTGAAAGGATCTTCACCGGACAGTGTAAATAAGGACACGCTTCAATTCCCTTTTTCATAAATTCAAAGGTTAAAATCACACCCGGTTCCACGAAATCGCCCAGGGGTCTTCCGCTGGTGGCATCAATCCCCGAGGCTATGTCAATGGAAAGGGTGAAAATTCTGGATTCATTGATCTGCCCAATGGCAATGGCGCCAATGGAATCCGCCCCAGAAGCCTCTTCGGCCCCATAGATGGCATCAATGACCGTGTTGACCTTCATCAGTTCCTCGCGCAGGTCTTCAATATCTCCCAAGGTCCGAAGAACCTTGATTTTCGCCTTCATGTGAAAGAGGATCTGGTAGTTGACCTGAAAGGAAGGAGAGGCCTTCTCCGGATCCCCGATAATAAAGATTCGAACGCTTTTCCC
>CAMYOR010000013.1 GCA_947278105.1 uncultured Tissierellia bacterium | reverse complement strand
GAGGGGATGGTTACCGTTTATAAGGAAGGAAATTTATATGGCTACAGGTTCCGGGATCAAATGATCATTAAGGCCCAATATCTTTTTGCCTCCCCGGTAAGCTCTCAAGGCACCGCTTATGTTCGTTCGGATCAGGGAAATTATATGATTCGATTTTTAGCTTTGGAAAATCCGGATCTTTTGAAAGAGGACAAGAAAGAATGAAAGGCTCGTTTTCTTTCCGGGAACTTTTGCGGTAAAGTAAGAATAAGATTTATGCCGGTGAAGGGGATCAAGGAGGCGAACCAATGCAAAAAGGGCCAGATTTTTCGGATTTGGAAAAGAGAGGGCTGAAAATTGGCCTTTATGGAGGAACCTTTGATCCGATCCACCTGGGACATTTGCTGGTCGCAGAAGATGCCTATGACACTTTGGGTCTGGACCGGGTGGACTTTCTTCCCGCTTATCACCCCCCCCACAAGGAAGGAAAAGAAAACTCTTTCCGGGAGAGATTGGAAATGCTAGAGCTAGCGATCCGAGACAATCCTCATTTTTCAATTGATCTAAGGGAAATCAATTCGAAGAAAGTCCGATTTTCCGTCGATACGGTCAAGGAATGGAAAAGGGATCATCCCTATTGGAAGCTTTACTTTATTATCGGCGAGGATAGTCTCCTTTCAATAGAAAGCTGGCACGAGCCCCGGCAACTCCTTTCTTTAACCAGTATTATTGTGGCGAGAAGGTCGGAAGTGCCAGGGGACCTCTTACAAAAGGTGGATGACCTGAATCAGAGAGGTTATGACGTGCGAATGATTGAACGGTATACCAACTCCATCTCCGCTTCGGATATACGAAAAGATGTCTGTGAGGGAAGAAGTATCCGTTACACGGTTCCTCCTCAAGTTGAAAAATATATTTTTGAAAAGAGGCTTTATGTCAGAAAGTGAAAACCAAAGCTGGCTAAATTGGGTCCAGAACATGGATTTGAAGGTTTTGGAAGAAGAGCCTTTTTCATCCTGGACTCCTAAATTAAAAGAAACCTTAACCCCCAAGAGATACCGGCACGTATTAGGAGTGACAAGGACCGCTCAAGCGCTCTCGCAAAGATATGGGCAAAACGTAAAACAAGCGATTACTGCTGCCTATTTGCATGATTGTGCGAAAAAAAATGAAGTCTTTTATTTTGCCAGATTAAAAGAAATGGGCATTCTCGAGGATAAGGATTATCGGCCCTCGCCAACCTACCATGCCTTTTTAGGGGGATATGTTGCCCGGTATTTTTACGGAGTAAAGGACCCTGCGGTAATCCAAGCGATCCAGGCCCATACGCTGGGGTCCAAGGCAATGTCCAAGCTCGATAAAATTATTTTTCTCGCTGATCTTATTGAGCCCGGCCGCAGCTTTGACGGTTTAGAAGAGCTTCGATTGCTCAGCCTCAAAGGTCTTACTAAGGGGACCCTGGCAGCCTTCGATCACACTCTGACCTATTTAATTGAAAGTGGATCAGAAATTGAACTCTTATCTGTTGAGGCCAGAAATGCATTGATTCGGGAAATTCAAGGGAAAAACCCTCCCAAAAAAAGATGATTCATTCAGCGAAAAAACCGAAAGGAAAAACAATGAAAAAGAAAGAAGATCCCATTAAAGAAAAAAACAAAATCATTATTCAGGCGGCAGATGACAAATTAGCCAAGGACATCAAGACCATAAAATTGGACAATCAGGCGGGCCTTAGTGATTTCTTCATTATTATGTCTGGAAGAAATAAGAACCATACTCAGGCCATCGCCGATGCCATTGATCAGGCTCTGTCGAATGCCGGAACACCGGCCGTTCGCACGGAAGGCATGAGGGAAGGGAGCTGGATTCTTCTGGACTGTGGAGAGACGATTGTTCATATTTTTACAGAAGAAAAAAGGGAATATTATGGTTTGGAGGAGCTTTGGGCTGATTAGATAAGGAACCCCATTGATTTCTCGTCAGAAAGAAAAAATTCTATTTGTTTTTGCTGTTATTGTCCTGATTTGCTTAGGAGCCTTTCAGTTCCATAAGTTTAGGGAAAAGGACCTTCCACTGACAGATCAGGAGGAAAATGGAGCCTCATCCTCTACAAGGCAAAGGGAGGATGAAAGCTCCGAGGAGGAAATTTGCCCGGGTTCGGAAGGGGGCGCTGGTAAAAAAGAAAAAAGAGATTCTGAAGGAGGGGCGGAAGAAAAGGACGACCTTCTTTGCTATGTTCATGTGGATGGGGCCGTCCAAAGGCCGGGTCTTTATATTCTTAATTTTGGGGCCAGGGTTTCCGAGGCCATTGAAAAGGCCGGGGGCCTTACGGCAGATGCCGATCTAAGTTCGGTGAATCTGGCTATGAAGCTAGCCGATGAAATGAAGATCACGATTCCCAACAAGGCTTCTTCAACCCAGGAAGAAAATCAGGAAAAATCATGGATTGACCAGCCGGGTCAGCCGAAAAACCCCTTGTCTGATGAAAGCTCCAGGAACAAAAACGGAGGGGGCCCAAAGATCAATATCAATCAGGCTTCCAAAGAAGAATTGATGGCCCTTCCATCGATTGGCCCCTCCCGTGCAGAGGAAATCATTTCTTACCGGGAAGAGCATCCCTTTAAAGCTATTGAGGAGATCAAAGATATTTCCGGGATTGGAGAAAAGACCTTTGAAAAACTGAAAGACCGGATTCAAGTTCATTAAATTGTAGGATTTCGTTGAAATGGCTTTCTTTCTTTGATATACTTTCTTAGTCATTTAGAAATTGCGATAGTAGAGGTGGTGAAGAATTTGAATAAGATCAGCATGGTTCTTTTGGTTGTGACCAGTGTAATTATTATTGTTGCAACTTTGATGATGAAGCCAAAAACTGGAGCGGGATCCCTTTTTGGCCAGGAAGCCAATATGTACGGGACTTCTGCCTACAAGTCCAGGGATGCCTTCCTCAACAAAATTACCATAATTTGTTCCGTTATTTTTGTTATCAGCCTTTTAGGCCTTATTGTGTTTAAGTAAGGATGCCAGAATTTACATAACAAATATTGTAAAAGGGGGCGAACTTCCAGCATTTGAGAGTTCGCCTTTTTTTTTATGGAAAAGTCCAGACTTTCCTTCAATGGGTATAAAATCAATATCATGTTGGTGTCTCAATAGGGAGCGGATAATTTGAAAAGCTGTCAGAACAGCGAAGAAGGTGTTTTATGAATATTAAATCTTTTCTTCTTTCTTACTTGAGTAAAGAATCCTATACGCCTGTCCAGGCCTCAGCTTTAGCAGAGGATTTCGGCCTTGATGGCCCCCGGCGCCTCGAATTTTATGAGTTGATTGAGGAAATGCTGGAAAAAGAGATGATTCGCATGACCCGAAAGGGCAAAATTAAGGTGAATCGGGCCTATTTGAAGGAAGGGGAGGATAAGAATTCTTTTTCTCATAAGACAGAAAAAGAGAAAAATGAGGAAAAAAATTTGGGAGACCAGGCGGTGGCACCAATGGATCTAAAAGAAGCCCTCTTGGAACAAAAAGAGCTTCCTCCGGAATCAAAAGAGGTCTTCCCGGAGCCAGAAAAGACCTTCGCTGAGCCGGAAGCGCTCCTATCAAAAGAGATAAATTCTGGAAAAAGTGAACAGAAAACCGGCCGAGTTCAGACGAACCGAAAGGGCTTTGGCTTTGTTTTGCCAGATGAAAAAAATGGAATTGATATTTATGTCAGCGGCCCCCATTTGAATGGAGCTTTAAATGGAGACCAAGTTTCTTATCAGATTATTCGGACCGGCGATCAAAAAACTGGCCGTAATCCGGAAGGGATGGTGACGGAAGTTCTAAAAAGAAATCCCCATCCTTTAATCGGGACATTTGTCAGAAAAGGAAGGGATAACTTTGTCGTACCCGATGATCCCCGATATTTTGCTGACATTCTGATCCCTCAAGGCGGGTCTATGAATGCCGAGGAAAACGACAAGGTTCTCGTAGAAATTGTAACCTATCAGCCGGGCGACCCTTATCCCCGCGGTCATGTTCGGGAAATCATTGGCAAGACAGGAGAGGGCGGGGTGGACATTACCTCCATCGCCCGAACCTTTGAAATCCCCTGTGAGTTTTCCAAGGAGGCCCAGGACCAAGCGCAAACCATCCCGCAAAAGCTTTTGCCCCAGGATCGCAAGGGGCGGCGGGACTTAAGAAATCTTTATACCGTTACTATTGACGGGGCCGATGCCAAGGATTTTGATGATGCGATCTCGGTGGAGAAAAGAGGAAAATATTACAATCTTTATGTTCACATCGCCGATGTTTCTCATTATGTTCCGGAAGGCGGCCCAATCGACCGGGATGCCTACCAAAGAGGAAACTCGGTCTACCTTCTAGACCGGGTGATTCCTATGCTTCCTCTTACTCTTTCCAATGGGATTTGTTCTTTAAATCCCAATGAAGAAAGGCTGACGATGACCACTCAGATCAGCTTAAATGACCAAGGAGAGATGGTGGATAGTCAGTTTTATCCCTCTGTTATCCGGTCAAACCACCGGCTGATTTATACGGATGTTTCTGATTATATGGAGGAAGGGAAAAAGTTCTCTGAGGATGCCGCTCTTTATCCCCAGTTGGATTTAATGAAAAAGATTTACCAGATGTTAGATGAACAAAGGGATAAAAAGGGAACCCTGGATTTTGACTTTCCGGAAACAAAAATTATACTCAATGAAGATGGCCGAGCAATTGATGTAAAGCAGGAAGAGCGGAGGATCGCCAACCGGGTCATTGAAGAATTCATGATTTTAAATAATGTGGTGATCGGAACCTACTTTTATAAAAAGCAGCTTCCCTTCATTTACCGGATTCATGAGAAGCCGACAGCTGAAAGCATTGATCATTTAAATCAGGTCCTTACCGCTTTTCATTACCCCCAAGTCTCCACAAATCCCAGGCCCGAAGACCTGGATAAGATATTGGAGATGGCCCAGGGGAAAAAGGAGGAAAAGGTCATCGGGATGGCGGTCCTACAGAGCCTGCAAAGAGCTGTTTACAGCCCCCGTCCGGAAATTCACTTTGGACTTGCGGAAGAGCACTATACTCATTTTACCGCCCCGATCCGCCGTTACTCAGACCTTATTGCCCACCGGCTGGTGAAAAGCTTTTTAAAGGGCCAGCCTAGAAAAGAAGAAGGACTTTTTGAGTCTCTGACGGAAAAATGTACCCACATTTCCGATATGGAAGAGAGGGCAGAAGAAGCCGAGCGCGATGTTATTGATATGAAGTCGGCAGAATATATGCAGGGATTCATCGGAGAAGAGTTTGATGGGATTGTCAGTTCTCTGATGAATTTTGGGGTCTTTGTCAGCTTGGAAAATTCTATTGAGGGCTTGGCCCATTTTCGGGATATGAGTGATGACTATTACACTTATGATGAGGTTCACTTTGTTGCCAAAGGAGAAAGAACCCACCGGCAGATTCACTATGGAGACCGGGTGAAGGTTCTGGTGACAGCGGCATCTCCGGAGAACAGAGAAATTAATTTTAAAATCCTCTGGCAGGACCAGCCAAAAGAGCAAAATTCTAAGAAAAATGTTCATTTTGGTCCGGCCCCGTCCAGCCACTTATTAAAAACAGGGGAGGAGTCTTATTCTGCCGGAAAGATCGAAACTGGATATACGGGAAGAAGGGGGTCCATCCACTCTAGAAACAGAGACGAGAAGAAGACGAATCCCCGGCTGAGAAGATCCATTGCAAGAAAGCCGAGAAGGCCCAGTAGGAGAAGACATAGGTAGAGATGACGGAAAAAAAAGGAACGATAAAAATCCTGGCCAATAACAAAAGGGCCGGGCATGATTATTTTTTAGAAAAGCCAATCGAGGCAGGGATAGAGCTTCGAGGGACCGAGGTCAAGAGTATTCGACAGGGAAAGGTTTCCATAAAAGAAGCCTATGTCTTTGTGGAAGGGGGAGAAGCCTTTATTGATGGGATGCACATCAGTCCCTATAAAGAAGGTAATATCTATAACGTAGACCCGATCAGAACAAGAAGGCTCCTTCTTCACAAAAAAGAAATTCAGAAGCTGGGTCAAGCGGCCCAGCAGGCCGGCTACAGCATTCTCCCTCTTAATGTTCATCTAAAAGAGGGGCTCATTAAGGTGGATATTGCCCTGGGTCGGGGGAAAAAGCTCTATGATAAAAGAGAAAGCCTGAAGCGGGAGGACGACCGCAGAAAGGTCGAACGTGCGATTCGTCAGTACAAGGATTAAAAAAGAGGCTCCGGGGTACCGGAGCCCTTTTGATATCAAAAGAGGAGTGATATTGAAAAAGACAGAAGGCTTTGATCTGGCCGGCCCTAGAAAAGAACCCTTAAGCTTGCAATAAGCTATGGAAAATCCACTGGAGAATCGAGCTGAAGCCAAAGAGATAAAGATAGGTGGGAATTGGCTTACAGAGAATGGCGATGGTCAGAAAGCGGGAGAGGCTCATGTTTGTCATTCCGACCACCATTGTCGTGGCGTCATCAGGCACGCCAGGAACAAGGTAAGCGGTGATCAAAAGGGTTGTAGCTGTTTTTTCATCTTTTATTTTGCTGTGTATCTGATCAAAGACCGCATCCGGCACAAAGGCTTTAACGAATTTTTCTCCAAATTGCTCCGACAGAGAAAAGGTAATGGCAGAGCCGATAATATTCAAGATTAAGACAGAGAGAAAGCCGAAAACGGGGCCGTAGGCAATAAACATAGCCACCGACGGAAGTGAGGCAGGAAAAACGGGAATAATGCAGTTCAAAACCACCAGGATCCCTGCTACGATAAAGCCGACCGGACCCAGGCGGGCAAAGAGACTTTCCAGGGGGCCCGTAGAGTCAAACCACCCCTTTCGGTATCCGGTAAGGAGAAAGAACACAAGAAGGATCGTCAGAAATAGGGTGGCAATCCGAATTCTCCTTTGAACCTTTTTCACCTGCTGGATGTGGATGTGCTCCAGCCTGTGTTCCATGGCTTTTTTATATTTATGCTTGTTTTCTTCAAAATCCATCTTTTTCCGGTTATTCTTTCTAAGGCCTTTTGATCGCCTGAACAAAAAAGATTACATACCCATTTTAACAGGAATTCGCCAAGGTTTGCCTTTAACTAGTATAATCATATTAACACCAAAGTCACCTTGACTTGAAAGGACCCTTTAAGCATTTTTTAATTTTTCTTTCAGGTCAACTGGGAAATAGAGAAAAAGAGGTCCTTCTCATGTATAAAATTTTAAAAAAAACACGCGAATCGGATTCTATTTTTACGATGGTTATTAAAGCCCCTTGGATTGCCCGCTCCTGTCTGCCGGGCCAGTTTTTAATTGTCAAAGTGGATTCGTTCGGGGAAAGAATTCCCCTGACCATTGCAGACTATGACCGTGGGGCCGGTACGATTACCGTGGCGGTTCAGGAAGTCGGCTTATCTACAAAAAAGATGGCCCAGGTCCCTGAGGGCGGTGAGCTTTCGGATGTTGTCGGGCCGCTGGGAAATCCTTCTGAGCTCTTGAAGATGTCTCCTGAGGACCTTAAAAAATTAAAAATTTGCTTTATCGGAGGGGGGCTGGGAATCGCCCCGATCTATCCCCAGGTCAAATGGATGGGCCAGCAGGGGGTCCCCGTAGATGTTATTATGGGCGCGCGAACAAAAGACCTCCTTTTCTGGGAAGAGGAGATGAAAGAATGGGCAGAAAATGTCTATGTCGCCACGGATGATGGGTCCTTTGGCTTTCATGGGAGAGTCACGAGCCTTTTAGAGGATTTAGTGAAGAACCAAGGAAAGCAATATGGAAAAGTCGTTGTCATTGGACCGACCATTATGATGAAATTCGTTTGCGAACTGACCGGCGAGAAGGGACTTGCCATTTCAACCATTGCCTCCCTCAGCCCACTGATGGTGGATGGAACAGGAATGTGTGGAGCTTGCCGGGTTTTAGTCGATGGCAATACCCAATTTGCCTGTGTGGATGGGCCGGAATTTGATGGCCATAAGGTAGATTTTGACCTTGCCCTGCGAAGAATGAGAATGTACAGAACTGCGGAAGGCCGGGCGATCCTTGAAGGGGAAAGGACCCAGGAAGATCGGCCTCCGGTAGGAGCCCATGAAAAACCGGCCTATACCCAAAAGGAATTTGATCCCTGGAAGAGAATTCCCGTCAGTGAACAGGATCCGCTAGAAAGGTCCTATAATTTCGAGGAGGTTTGTCTGGGCTATACCGATGAAGAGGCAAGGCTGGAAGCCTCCCGCTGTCTAAATTGTAATAAGCCTTCCTGTGTGGAAGGCTGCCCCGTTCATATTGAAATTCCCCAGTTCATTGAGGCTATCGGTCAAGGAAAAAACCGGGAGGCATTTAAAATTTTAACCGAATCCTCCTGCCTACCGGCCGTTTGCGGAAGGGTTTGCCCTCAGGAAACCCAATGCGAAGGCCGGTGCGTCCGAGGGAAAAAAGGCGATCCTCTTGCCATTGGAAAATTAGAGCGGTATGCAGCCGATTGGGCCAGGAATAACGGGGTTTCGATGGACGTTTCAGTCCATAAGCAAACAGGAAAAAAAGTGGCAATTATCGGTTCCGGACCTGCCGGTTTAGCCTGTGCGGGGGATCTGGCAAAGTTGGGTCATGAAGTCACTATCTTTGAGTCTCTTCATATGGCAGGAGGAGTTCTTCAGTATGGGATTCCTGAATTTCGTCTTCCCAAGGATGAGGTGGTGGCCTATGAAGTTGACAATGTCAAAAAATTGGGGGTTAAAATTGAAACAGATGTTTTGATTGGCCAATCGGTCACTATTTCAGAGCTGATGGATGAGGAGGGCTTTGATGCCGTCTTTATCGCCTCGGGCGCAGGGCTTCCCCGTTTTATGGATATACCGGGAGAAAACCTCAATGGGGTCTATTCCGCCAATGAGTTTTTGACCCGGTCAAATTTAATGCACGCTTTTGATCCTGCCTATGATACGGATGTTTGCCGGGGAAAAAATGTCATTGTCGTCGGCGGGGGCAACGTCGCAATGGATGCGGCAAGAACAGTGATGCGCTTAGGCGGCCAGAGCAGAATCGTTTACCGGAGAGGAGAAAATGAACTTCCCGCCCGGAAAGAGGAAGTCCAGCACGCAAAAGAAGAAGGCGTGATTTTCAACCTTCTGCAAAACCCCGTTCGTTTTTTAGGCGATGATAAGGGCTGGGTTTCCGGGGCAGAATGCATTCAGATGATCTTGGGCGCCTGTGATGCCTCTGGCCGCTGCCGGCCAATCCCAGTGGAAGGGTCCGAATTCGTTCTTTCCTGTGATGCTGTAATTATGGCTTTAGGAACCATGGCCAATCCAAGAGCAGCCAAAGGCCTGGATGGCTTGGAAATTAATAAAAAAAATGGCATCGTCGTGAATGAGGATGGAATGACAAATCTTCCCGGCGTTTTCGCAGGCGGGGATTCGGTAACGGGATCGGCGACCGTCATCAAAGCCATGGGGGCCGGAAGAACGGCAGCCCAGGGGATTGACCGGTATTTAAAGAGCTTGTAATAAAAAAACAATAGATACTGAAAAAGAGACAGTTTAAATCCCTGTCTCTTTTTTTTGAGACTCCGGGGGATGGCGGCGGGTGCTAGGATAAGAATGGAGGTAGTCATGAACATTCAAGCAGCAATCCTAGATTCCCATACCGCTTTTGTCAGCCGTCTTAAAAAAGAACTGGAAGCCATCTCTTTTGGGCATCTTCAAATTCACCGATTTGAGAAGACTGAGGATCTTTTTGAGAGTCTGAAGGTCTTAAAGCTAGATCTTATCATCAGTAATTGGCCCATCGACGAAGAAGAATGGAAAAAACATTCTTCCCTTTCTCTTCTTTGTCCTGAAAAAGAAGGTCAATCACTTTTCTCCTCTCCGACTTGTCTTTTCGTAATGTGGACAGAAGAAAAAACAGAAGATCCCGGAAAGCTCTATCGTTTTCAAAATGCCCAAAGCCTCTACCGGGAAATATTGTCTCTTTTATCTAAGAAGAAGGGGGAAAAAAGTGAACTCCAAGAGGAAAATTCCTCTTGCAGAAAGACTGTGTTTGGAAGCTTTTTTGGAGGAGCTGGTGTGACTACGCTCTCTCAGGCCTTTGCCTACCAATGGGCAGAGGAAGAGCCCGATAAAAGAATCCTCTTTTTAGATATTGACCCCCTGGGAACGGGAATGGGAGAGGGGCCGGGGGATGAACTTCGTGGGTGGGACCGGCTGTATCTTTCAGCAAAAAGCAGAAAATCAGATCTAACCTTCACCATGAGGGCAGAAGAAAAAAAGCTGGCAGATCACTATTATTTTTTTCCTTATCCGGCAAGGCCCGAGGCTTTTTTCGAATTGGAAGAAAGGGATCGGAGAGAACTCTATCAGTATATTCAAAGGGCCTACCAGGGGATTGTTTTCGATGATCCGGAAAAATGGTCCTTGAAAGCAAAAAGTTTTAACCAGCCCTTTTTTTCTACCGCTCAGAAGGTTTTAATTTGGCCCCTTCAAAGGGGAAAAGGGAGATTGGAAAGGGCTGCAGAGATGATTTGTAATTTAGGAATAAGGCCGGTTTGGATTATGATCAGTCAAGAAGATCGGAGCGGATCGGATGAAATCAGCTTTTTAAACCAGCTCTCCATGCCCGCCTGGAGGATCCTTTGGCCAAAAATTCAAGGAGAGGAAGCTTTAATCCGATATTATGCCAAAAAAATTCCCTGGAAGGAGCTTCTGGATGCTTGAGCAATCGAAATATTACTGGATTGAGGAAGAAAGAGAAGGGGGCATAAATATTGAACTATCTTCGGATTTGGACCTTGTGATTGATCCCCTTGCTTTGGGAATGCTGCAAAATAACATTTTTGAGTATCTTCTTCCCGTGAAGATTGAATACCGGGAGAATAAAGCTAGCTTTCATTACTTCTCACCCTCCTTACTTCGTTTGGAAAACAAGGAAGAGCCCTGGGATAAGAGGTCTTTTTTAGATTTCTTAAAAAATTTAAGGGCTCTTTGCAAGGAGATGGATAGCTACTTTCTAGATCCCCATACCCTTGCCCTAGAGCCGGGATTGATCTTTTTCGAGAAGAAAAGGATTCGGGCAATTGCTCTTCCTTACCAGCTTTCAGAAGGGGGTCCCCTTGATCTTGGCCCCCTCCTTAAAGGAATTGTCATCTCTTCACGCTTTGATCGGGACCGGGACTCTACCTATCTGACAAACCTGTTAAATCAAATTCATGGGTCAGGGGTCTTTGATTTAAAAGAGCTTGAGATTTATCTTCAGTCGGAAGAAAATTTTGTTTTAAGCCGGGAAGAACGAGTTTCCCCGGGAAAGTCAGAAGCGAAGGATAAGCACCGTCCTTCTTTCTCAGCAGAAAACAATTTCTCCTCAGCCATGGCCCTTCCTTCTGAAAAAGGGAATTCTTTTGAAGAGGAGAATTCTTTTGAAGATGAGAATAATGAGCATTTTCTTTCTGCCCCTTGTTTCGATGAAGAAAAATCCCTGCCGGGAAATTCTCACTGCCCTGAAGACCTATTAGAATTGGATGAGCCGATCCGCCCGATTAGAAAGTCGAGAGAAAGACGGCGAAAGAAGGATAAAAAGAATGCTTCCTCCATAGAGGAAGAAGATCAAGCCGAGGAAAAAGAAAGCACTGCTCTGGAAGATTCACCGTCAATTTCCTTTTTCTATTTAATGAGACATTTCAGCAAAAAAAATCTGGACCTTTACAAAAGAAAAAATCCATAAAAAAGTGGGCCTTTTCCAATCCCATGGGTGTGCTAGACTAAGTTTGGAGGTTTTTATGGACTTAGCTAAAAAGCTCATTGGTTGGTATGATAAAGAAGGCAGAGAAGGGCTCCCTTGGAGAGAGAACCCTCAGCCTTATCATGTTTGGATTTCGGAGATTATGCTCCAGCAAACCCGCGTGGATACGGTCATGGAATACTACCGAAGATTTTTGGAGGCCTTGCCAGATGTTCAAGCCCTGGCCGAGGCGGACGAAGATATGCTGCTTAAGCTTTGGCAGGGATTGGGATATTATTCTCGTGCCAAAAATTTAAAAAAAGCGGCCGAGATCATTATCCGGGATAGGGAGGGAAGGATCCCTTCTGAAAAAAAAGACCTGGAGACTTTGCCGGGCATCGGCTCCTATACCGCAGGAGCCATCTCCTCGATTGCTTTTCAAAAAAGGGAAATTGCCGCTGATGGCAATGCCTACCGGGTGGCAGCTAGACTTTGTCAGGAAGAAGGTTTTTTAGAAAAAAGAGAGACAAGGAAACGCCTGGAAGCTTTTTTGAGAGAAAATTTGCCGGATGATCGGCCTGGTGATTTTAACCAGGCGCTGATGGACTTAGGCTCAGGTATTTGTCTTCCTCATCATAAGCCCCTATGTTCCTCTTGCCCGATCTGTGAATTTTGCAAGGCCTATAAAAATTCCGATCCCATAAATTACCCGAAGAAAAAGGAGAAAAGGACTAGGAGAATAGAAAAAAAGACCGTATTTCTGATTCAAAGAGAAAGGTTCACTCTTCTTGTCCGACGTCCTGAGCAGGGCCTTTTGGCCGGCCTTTGGGCCCTTCCTATGGTTGACGGCCATCTTTCATCCGAAAAAATCGATCAGGCGATCGAAGAAATCTTGGGGAATAAGTCTTTAGAAAGTCCTGGCCGAACTTATTTGGGCAAAGCCAGACACATTTTTTCTCACATTGAATGGCATATGGAAGGCTGGGCGATCCATTTAAAAGATCAGGGAGAAGAAAACCGAAAAAAGGAAGAGGCCTTATGTGAAAGCCGGTTCTTCAAGGAAAAATCAGCGCCTTATCTTGAAAAGCTTGCGCCGGATCAGGTTTGGGCAAGCCGCAAGGACCTTTGTGAAAAATACTCCATTCCCAGTGCTTTTGAATTTTATTTGTCCGAGGAAATGGCTGATTGAAGGGATTTGTTTAATAATATTTTATATTCTTTTATTTATAGGGTACAATAGAAAAGTCAATTGGCCCTAGTCCTCTTGTCGATGGGAAAGAACAGAACGAGCTTTCACAGGCAGAGAGATCAAACGGTTGAAAATTTCATTGAAATCGTAGATAATGAGTGATCGATGAATGAAAAATCCTTAAAAGAGGAAATCGAAAAGGCCGAAATTTAGGACAGACAAGAATAAGAGATTGAGGTATATATGAATATCAAAAAACTTCTTGTACGTATTCTTCAAATCGTACTCATCGTAGTAATCGTTTATTGTGGCTGGCAAATTGGATCCTATTTTTACAATCGGAAAAGATCCGACGAGGATTTTGAAAAAGTCGCCAGCATCGCAGATTCTTATGTCATCTCGAAAGACAATGAAGAGACCTCCGAGGAACTGCCAACCGAGAAAGAGATCGATTACAAGGCTCTGATGTCCAGACTCCAAGATCAAAATTCGGATTGTATTGCCTATATCATTATTGATGGAACAGAAAACAAATACCCGGTCGTGCAAGCAGCTGACAACGACTATTATCTGCGCCGAGGTTTTGACAAAAAGCACTCCATGCAGGGGATTCCTTTTGTAGACTACCGTAATAGTAAGGATTTAACCGATCAAAATACCATCATTTATGGTCATACCATGTACACTGGGACGGTCATGTTTGGCATTTTAAATAAGTATTTTGACCAGGAATTTGCTGACAAGATGCCCAAGACTTTCACGCTCGTTGCTCCCCATGGGGTCTTCCATTATCGGATCTTCACCATTGCCCACGTCCCTGCTGATTATGACTATCGTCAGCCAAAACTGGATGATGATAAGTTTGTCGCCCATATGAAAGATATGTTCAAGAAGTCAGAGACCGATCTGGGTTACAAGGGAGAATTCAAAGCCAGTGATCACATTGTCACTCTTTCAACCTGCCCTACCAACCAGGATTTGGATAAGCGCGTGGCGGTGGTCGGGATTCTTCAGAAAATTGACACCAAAAATGGGGAAACGCCAAAGGGCTTTGATAAATAAAAAGACGAAGAACCATAGATATACGAAGATAAGCACGGACTGGATTTTCTGGTCCGTGTTTATTTGCGGTTTTTTTCCAGATTTGAATTAGCTTTCGAGAAACTTTTACCGAGAAATATTTGCAATTCCATAATGATTGTTATATTATAAGAACGGCTGTTAGCACTCACAATAAATGAGTGATAAATCAACAAATCAATTCAAAGTTTGATCAATAAAGGAGGTTTCCATGAAATTAAATCCCATTGGTGAACGGATTGTTATCCGGAAATTAGAAAAGGAAGAAACCACAGCTTCCGGTATTGTACTGCCCTCTTCGGCTCAGGAAGAACCTCAGTACGCAGAGGTTGTTGCCATTAGTGAAAAGGTTAAAAATGATGACGAACTGAAAAATACCGTGAAAGTCGGTGACCGGGTCATTTATCAGAAATATGCGGGAACCAACGTTAAATTTGCTGAAGATCAATTTGTCGTGGTCAAGCTGGAAGATGTTTTGGCCGTCGTGGAAGACTAATTTAAGAGAATCAGAAAGACAAACATTTCAGAATAATCAGAGGAGAAAAAAATGGCTAAAGATATTTTATTTGGTGATGAAGCCCGCCGCAAGATGCAGCGGGGGGTTGATAAATTAGCGGATACGGTAAAAGTGACCCTGGGCCCCAAAGGCCGGAATGTCGTTTTAGAAAAAGCCTTTGGCGCACCGGTGATTACCAATGACGGCGTCTCCATTGCGAAGG
>CAMYOR010000012.1 GCA_947278105.1 uncultured Tissierellia bacterium | reverse complement strand
GAGATGTGTATAAGAGACAGGTTATGGGTAATATATAATCGTAAGACTTACTTCAATTATAAGGAGGATTTCATGAACGACAAAGGATTATTTGACAAAGTTAAGGGAAGTGCCAAAGAAGCTGCTGGGAAGGCAACGGGAAATGTGAAACTGGAAGTCGAGGGAAAACTCGATAAGGCTGCTGGAAAAGCCAAGGAAGTTGTCAGCGATGTTAAAGAAGCAGCAGAAGATGCCATTAATAAAATCAAGAAATAAGATTTTTCAGAAGCCTTTTGCTGTATAAAAATATAAGTAATAGGCAAATAAAAAAGCGGGACAGGTTTTGTCCCGCTTTTTATTTGGATAAGGGGTCTACCAGTGGATATGGATTCGGTAGCCTTCCTCTTCCAGATCGCCAAAAAGATCTAGGAGGGTGAGCCCATAATCACCCAGATTTCTTACGATCTCGCGGGCATGGTCAATGTGAATTTCTGAGGGCTCCAAGCTGGTCAGAAGATCCCAAGAAGCATCCAGATTTCGGCCAAACCAATCCGGAAAACCAAAAGAGCGGATCATTTCTGAATAGGCCTTCGACTTATCGGTAAAATTTTTTCCGTCTAACCAATAGGTATTCATTGCTCTTTCCTCACTCTCCATATAGCAGTTCAAAAGATTGATAGTGATCTTTACTGTAATAAATCAGCCCGTCATTGGAAAAAACAAAACGCCGGGGGCCCCGATCTTTTCCATAGCCGGAGGAGTCGTCTGCCTCAAAGTACTTTCGTCCTTTTTTCTTTGGGAGATGGCCTTCTCGGTTTCCAAAAGGATCCCCGCCAATGACTTTTCCCTGAGGGTTTTCCACACTCCATCCCTTTGACCGGGCTTCTTTTTTTGTCAGGTAGTTGGGAGGAAGCTCGTGATAAAGGTGGAGGTAAAGGCCAACCTCCTCTTTTCCAACGCAAGGCGTCCCCTTTTGAACCGTTAAAGAATGATCCGAGCCGGAGGACTCCTCCGAAGCTGATTTTTCTTCGGCACTGCTCTTATCGGGGCGGGAGACGGTCTTTGACGGCCCGCAGCCGGAAAGAGCGAGTATGAGAGTCAGGAAAAGGACCCCAAGGAGGGTCAAATTTTGTTTTCCCTTTTGTCCGTTATTTCTTTGCCAGCTCATAATATCCCTTCTTTCGTAAATCATAAATAATGACTTTGATCCAGTTCCTTTTAAAAATATCATTTTCCGGGAAATTTTGGAAATAGCTTTTTTCTTCGGGTACCATTAAAATAGAAAAGAACTTAAAACAATTTGAAAGGGCCCTATCGGTCAGAAAGGAAAAAAAATGCAGCTTTCAGCAAAAAATCCTGTCATTATCCCCGAAGGAGTTTTTATCCTTGGAACCTACGATGAAAATGGCGTGCCCAATGCTATGACGGCGGCATGGGGAGTTCAATCCGACTTTGGACAGATCACTTTTTACCTGGCAAAACATAAAACCACGGAGAACATTAAAAAGACCGGGGCTTTTACCGTTGCCATGGCAACGAAAGACACGGCTGCTCTTTCGGACTATTTTGGCTTAGAGTCGGGCAGCAAGGTCAATAAGATTGAAAAAGCGGGCTGTCATGTCCATCAAAGCGCCCATGTCAATGCCCCCATCATTGAAGAGTATCCTCTGACCCTGGAATGCGAATGCCTAAGCTTCGATGATGAAACAGGCATCCTCTGCGGGAAGATTGTCGGCCAGGAAGCCGATGAATCCATTCTTACGCAGGGCCAGGTTGATCTGGATAAAATGGAGCCCATCATTTTTGATATCGCCTCCAAATCTTACCGGGTGATTGGCCCGATTGTGGGACAGGCTTTTCACGATGGCTTAAAGTATAAGAAATAAAGATTAAATAAGAAAGCAGGAGAGAAAGGCCAATGACACTTGCCTTCGATATGCTTCAAACCCTGGGTCTTTCAGTTCTGGCATTTTTGGTGGGCATCCAGGTCAAAAGCAAGGTAAAGATTTTTCAGACCTATTTTATCCCGGCGCCGGTGATCGGAGGGCTGGTTTTTAGCCTATTGATTTTTTTCCTTCACCAGGGTCATCTCCTGGAGGTGAAATTAGATAACAGCCTCCAGGATTTTTTCATGAACCTGTTTTTCACCTGCATTGGCTTTACCTGCAGCATGGCCGTCCTAAAAAAGTCGGGAAGGCTGGGGGCTTTTTTAGCGGCCAGTATCGTCGCCACCCTTCTGGTTCAGGACCTCATTGGCGTGAGCCTGGCTTCTCTTTTAGGGCTCAATCCTCTTCTGGGTTTACCCATGGGCTCTATTTCCATGTCGGGAGGACTGGGCTCCGCCCTTTCCTTTGGCCCGATTCTTGAAGAGGCAGGAGCCGTCGGAGCGACGGCAATTGGTGCTGCCTCCGCAACCTTTGGCCTGGTCCTGGGGTCTCTGGTTGGAGGGCCGGTCGCCAACCGGCTGATCCGAAAAAATCACCTTCAAAGTGAAGGGGAAAAGAAGCTGCCGGGTCTTTTCAAGGAGCCGGAAACGAAGGTTTTTACGGAAAAGACCATTTTTTCCTCCGTCTTCCTGGTTCTTATTGCGGCCTTTTTGGGGACCTATTTGGGAAAAATTCTAAACCTGACGGGCCTCAAATTCCCCTATTATGTAGGCTGTCAGTTTTCCGGGGCAATACTTCGAAACCTTTTGGATGCAGCAAAAGAAAAGGGCTTTCTAACAGAAGGGAGCCGGAATCTATCCGGCTCCCTGAAGGGACCGGAGGGGATCAATCCGACCCGGACCCTTTATTTTGATTTTGATATGGACGGGATTGACCTTCTGGGGAAAATTTCGCTGAATCTTTTTCTCTCCATGGCCATTATGAATCTAAATATCAAACAGCTCTTCAATCTCGCCCTGCCGATGGTGGCCCTCCTTCTTGCCCAGACGATAGCGATGATGGCCTGGGCCTATTGGGTGGACTTTAATCTTCTGGGGAAAAATTACGATGCCGCGGTAATGGCGGCCGGACACTGCGGAGTGGGCCTGGGACAGACCCCGAATGCGATCGCCAATATGGCCACCATCATCGAAAACCATGGGCCGGCGCCGGTCGCTTGGTTTCTTTTGCCTGTCGTCATGGCCATAGCCATTAATCTGATGAACCCGGTCATTATTACCGTTTTTATTCGAATCCTTCAATAATTAGATTTCTCGGACGGTGGTTTTGCGAATCGCCTTTAAGATATTCACGACAACGGGTGCCAGAACAATATCTAAAAGCAGTTCCACAAGGAAATTCACTCCGATAATCCCGGTGAAGATAAAGGTGAAGGCGTTCGCTCCGCCGGCCCACTCTAAAAGGATATTGTAGAAGCAGGTGTAAAGGACGATGACAAAGATGCCGGTGTTGACCACCGGGGCGGCGATGGCAGCAGTCATCACGCCCAGGTTGAATTTTTTTGGACAGATGGCCTGGGCCAAAAGGCCGGAAACAAGGCCCGCAATCGTGCTTTTTCCGATACAGACGAGAACCGTGATAATGGGGTGGATGCCGAACATCACAAAGCCGCCCGCATCGGCACCGGTTACCACGGCGCTGACAACGACTAAGCCAAAAACAGCGCCCAGGATGGCCCCGGCGGCGGGCCCATAAAGGACAGCTCCAATAATAATCGGAATGAGGGAGAGGGTGATGGGGAAGGGACCAATATGAAATCCGCTTGCCATCGTTTGAAGAATTACAATCATTGCCGCCAAAACAGCGACTGTAGCAATTTTTCGGCCCCGAGTGACGGGCTTATTGGAGACAGTTTCCTGAATATTGAATGAGTTTTCCATTATTTCCTCCTGCTGCCGTTCCCTTCCGGATACGGCGCGAAACAAAAACTTCCTGCTGTTTTCCTGGTAGGACGCAAAAAGCTATCCTCCGAAAACCTTCTAACCGAGAGTAGTCTATCACAAGAAAAAAAAAAGGGTATAAAAAATTCGTAAGAATTGGTATTTTGAACTGCGGCGTTGGCCTTGAGGGACTAAGGCCGGATGCCGGAAAAAAAGAAAAGGAAAGGAAAAATATGCAGAAAAGCGGAAAAGGCGTGAGCCGAATTTTGATCTTTGTCCTTGCGGTCGTTCTTTTTTTAGGGACCAGCGCCGTTGGAAAATATAACGGTCTGGTCAAAATGGATGAGGAAGTTAAAAATGCCTGGGGCAATGTCGAGACCCAGTATCAGAGAAGGGCGGATTTGATCCCGAACCTGATGGAAACGGTCAAAGGCTACGCCAAGCATGAAGAAAGCGTCCTGACGGATATTGCCAAGCTCAGAGCCGGTTATCAGGCGGCAAAAACGCCCGATGAGTATTCGAAGATGGACCAGGAACTCAATAAAGTTATCAATGTCGTGGTCGAGGCGTATCCCGAACTTAAAGCCAGCGAAAATTTCCTCCAGTTTCAGGATGAGCTGGCGGGGACAGAAAACCGGATCGCCGTTGCCCGAAGAGATTATAACGATGCGGTGATGAAATTCAATAAGAACCGCCGCAGCTTCCCCACCAATATTTATGCAGGGATCTTTGGCTTTGAAGAAAAGGCCCCCTTCAAGTCCGCCCCAGGAAGTGAAAATGCTCCTCAGGTAAAGTTTTAACCACTAGAGTGAGTTTTCGTAAAAAACCATGCAGAAAGGAATCAGGCGGGATCAATGAATAGAAGAAAAATTTTTTTCACCCTACTTCTCGTATTTTTCCTCACGCTTCTCTTTCCCCTTGAAAGCCTGGCCTATCGGCTGCCGGAAAATCCCAATCAGGATTTCGTCTATGATGAAGTCGGGGTCATCAGTCCCTCAACCAAGGCCTATATTGAAGAGCAAAACCGGGGACTAAGAGAAACCGGCGCCCAGTACGCCGTTGCCGTTGTCCCGACTTTGGAAGGGGAGAGCATTGAAGAGGTGGGAAACCAGCTTTTCCGCAAGTGGGGAATTGGCGATTCAAAAAAGAATAACGGGGTCCTGCTTTTGGTTGCCATCAATGATCACAAAATGCGGATTGAGGTGGGCTATGGCCTTGAAGGAGCCATCACCGACGGAGCCTGCGGATCTATTATCCGAAATACCATGGCCCCTCCTTTTAAAGAAGGGGACTATGACCAGGGGATCCGGAAGGGCTCCGAATCAATTTTTCGTAGAATTTACACCGAATATGGGCTTAGCTTCCAGGGAGAAGATCCAGAAGAAGCCCAAAATAAGATCCAGAAGGAAGAGAAAGAAGAGTTTTCCTATGGGTTGGCTGGCATTGTTTTCGCACTGATTATTCTTGGCGTGATCATGAAGATCAAAAGAGAGAGCTCTTACGGGGGCGGAAGATTGTTTTCCTACATGGATGACGATGATTCCGACATCTTTTCTGGCTTTGGCGGCGGATCCTCCGGCGGCTTTGGCGGAGGATTTGGAGGAGGATCGTCCGGAGGAGGAGGAGCCAGCGGCGGCTGGTAAAGGAGGATGAAAATGAACCTAGGAAAAAGGACAATGGCTCTCTTGGCGCTCACCCTGGCTTTTTCCTTCCTTTTTGCGGCCTGTTCCCGGCCGGAACCAGGACAGGAGTCTTCGGCCTCTTTGCCAGTGGCCAGCATCAAGGGAAAAGAGGAAGAGAAGGGCGCGGACCCATCCCCAGTGAAAATGTTCCAGATCGAGGGCAAGGTCTATAAAGAGACTGGCCTTCGTAGCTCCTCACCCCGGTGCGGAACTCCAGACGGAGAATTCACAGAAGTGATTGAGCAGGGGAAAAGGCCGGGTAAAGATGGTCAGGTAAATTTTACGGGGGCAAAATACTATCAATGCGGTTTTGCTCTTCACCGGCTTGATGCACAGATGGACGATGGCTTTTATATTTTTATGGAAGAAGGCTATGAGCTAAAGGAGATGCCGGAGGATGTCGCCCGGGTGAAGGGAAGGGTTCTGGAAGTTGGCGATCCCTTGAGGATACAAATTACGGAGGTCCCCCAGGAATTTTCATGGATTTTCTTTCAGGGCTATTCGGAAAAAAGGGACTTCAGCAAAATTAAGCCCGTGGACATCTCCCTGAAGGACTTTGACCCTGATAAATATCCGCAGCCGGGAAAGTGGGCTGGGGACCAAGAAGAAGGCTCAGGGAAAAAGGACGAAGAATCTTCAAAAGAGCTGGGCCCGATTGATTTTTCAGGCGAGAAGTTAAAGGGGAAAACCCTTCAAATCTGGTTTGACGGGAAGGTGGATGGTCTTGAGCCAGAAAGCTCCCTGCCGGCAAGGATCAAGACCCCTTATCAGATACAGGTTATTCAATAACTTTGAAGGAACTGTTTTTTTTAAGCCCTCCTCCGGTAAATTGTTTTTCCGGAGGAGGGCTTTTTTCTTTCTGTTCTTGTCAAAATGCCGCTCTCGTCCTGAAAACGTGGTATGATTTTTATAAAGTGAAGCGCGCAGAAGGGACCGGGAGAGTTCCCGGCCGTGCGGTTTTTTTTAGTTCATCTTGAAAGGAGTCATTTATGGAAGAAAAAAATAGGCTTGAAAAAGCGCCGAGAGAATCCGGCGTTTCCCTCCTGCCCTTTGTCGCCTTTATTGGGCTTTATTTGGGAGTCGGCATTTACCTGACCTCAAAGGGCGTGGAGATGGCATTTTATCAGTTTCCGGTTCTTCTGGCCTGCTTGATTGGCATCGCCGTCGCCTTTGCCATTCATAGGGGGACGATGGAAGAAAAGCTAAACTCCCTGATTCTCGGTATGGGGGATCAGGATGTCATGGTCATGTGCCTGATCTATATTTTAGCCGGCGCTTTTTCCTCCTGCACCGATGCGATGGGCGGAGTGGAATCGACGGTAAATCTGGCTTTGACAAAAATCCCATCAAATTTATTGATTGCCGGAATTTTTCTTATCTCCTCTTTCCTTTCTTTAGCAATGGGAACGTCTATGGGAACGATTGCGGCCGTGGTTCCGGTTGCCGTGGGCCTTGCTTCAAAGGCAAACCTCAATATTTATCTTACTGTGGGAGCCTGCCTGGGCGGAGCCATGTTCGGGGATAACCTCTCGATCATCTCCGATACAACCATCGCTGCGACCCGGTCCCAGGGCGTTGAGATGCGTGATAAGTTTCGGATGAACCTCGTGATCGCGATGATTGCAGCGGCAATCACCTTTCTTCTTCTCGTGCTCTACGGCCGTCCCGACCATCCTCCTCTTGTAGAAAACCACCCCTATAATGTTTTTAAAATCATTCCCTATCTTTTTGTTCTGATTGCGGCCATGGCGGGAATGAATGTATTGGTCGTTTTGATGGGCGGAATCGTTTTGGCAGCAGCCATTGGCATGATGACTTCCTCTTTTACCTTTATTGAAGCGACGGCCTCAATGGGGGCTGGCATGCTGAATATGGCGGAAATCTACATCCTTTCTATGTTGGTGGGCGGACTTGCATCCATGTGCCGAAAAGATGGAGGATTTGCGTGGCTGATGAAAAAGCTCACGCAAAATGTCAAATCCATGGCGGGCGCTCAGGGAACGGTTGCCGCCCTGGTCAGCTTCGTTGACCTTGCAGCGGCAAATAATACCGTTGCCATTATTATTACGGGGCCGCTGGCCAAGGACCTCTCCCGGCGTTTTAAGGTAGATCCCCGTCGGACGGCCTCCCTCTTAGATATTTTTTCCTGTGTTTTTCAGGGGCTGATCCCCTATGGGGCTCAGGCCCTTTTGGCCATGTCTTTAACGGCAAAAACGACCGGCCTTGCTTTGAACCCCTTTAAAATAATCCCCAATACCTGGTACTGCCTGATTTTGGCCGTGGTTGCGATCCTTTCGATCTTCCTTCCCTTTGCGGACCGGGTAATCAAAGAAGATCCTTGGAATTTTGAACAGGACTGCAAACAGAGCCAGGTCCGTCACGAAGCGTAAAGGGTAGGACTGATTAAGAAAAAAGCAGATAAATCATTTCTATAAAAATTGTTCGGGAAATCAAAAAAGGGGGCTGATGGAAAAGTTCATCGGCCTCCTTTTAATTAATGCACAAAAAACTTGGTTTCTTAGGATTCCTCAGGCATAGAATCAATCATTTTCTGACTTTTTAAGAGCTGTTCAACGACGGCGAGCCAGGTGTCAAATTCATTGTCCCGGTAGCAGCAAAGGCGAATCTCCATGACCCTTTCAGGGTGTTCCTTTAACCAATCATAGACGGCTAAAATGGCAATCCGGGAAGCTTCCGGAAGAGGGTAGCCGAAAACGCCGGCCGAAATGCAGGGGAAGGCGACCGACCTACAGTCTTTTTCCAGGGCTCTTTCCAGAGCGTTTTGATACGCCGACCGAAGAAGGTCTCTGTCTTCGTCTGTCCCATGGTAAACCGGTCCGACAGCATGGATAATGTATTTTGCGTTGGTTAAGTCATAGGCACCGGTCACCTTGGCCATTCCCACCGGGCATCCGCCCAAAGACCGGCACTCTTCCAAGAGCTTTGGCCCGGCCTCCTGGTGAATTTCTCCATCGACTCCGGACCCCCCTAAGAGGGTGGAATTTGCAGCATTGACAATGGCGCATACTTTTTGCCCCGTAACAGAGCCTCTTAAAATGATGATCTGCGACCCATTTTTCATATTGATCGTGGTTTTCATGATTTTTTAAACTCCTTATAATATAAACAAAACGGTCGGGTAACTTTTCATACCGAAACAATGACAGGACGAGTCTGGCTCTATTCTACCATAAGAAAAATTTTTGCCCAGACTCGGCCTAAGAGGGATTAGAGACAGGAGATACCAATGCAGGAACTCATTCAAGCAAGGGGAAATTCTTTTTATACGGCCGGTCCGGTCCAGGTGGGACTGGTTAAAATTTCCGAGAAGGAGGTCATTTTCATTGACTCCGGGGCAGATAAGTCCTTTGGAAGGAAGCTGCGTCAGATATTGGATGAAAAAGGCTGGAGTCTGAAAGCAATTTTGAATACGCATTCTCATGCGGACCATGACGGGGGCAACGAATATCTTCAAAAACGGACGGGCTGTAAAATCTACGCCAGCGGCTTTGAATGTGCCCCCATCTGCTGGCCCATTTTGGAGCCGGTCGTCCTTTACGGAGCCTATCCTCCCAAGGACCTTCAAGGCAAATTCCTGATGGCCGGGCCCAGTCAGGCTGAGCCTTTGACAGAGGAAAATTTGCCCGAAGGATTTGAAGTTATTCCTCTTCCCGGCCACAGCTTAAACCAGGTTGCCTATCGGAGCCCGGATGATGTCATCTATCTGGCCGATGCCCTGGCGAGTAAGGAAATTATTGATAAATACAAAATCATTTTTGTATTTAACGTGGGCGATTATTTAAAGAGCCTGGAGAAGATCAAAACGCTAAAAGCCAAATATTTTGTGCCGGCCCATGCGCCCGCCTCGGAGAGCGTTGATGACCTTGCTCAGTATAATATTGAAAAGACCTTGGAATTGGGGGAGCTCATCGTGGAAAAGCTGGAGGAGCAGAAGTGCATGGAGGTTCTCCTTCAGGACCTCTTCCTGGAATTTGGGCTCGAGATGAATCTGGCCCAGTGGTTTCTGGATGGGGCCACCCTCAAAGCCTACCTGACCTGGCTCTATGAAGAAGGTATAATCGATTACCGTTTCGACCGGGGTCTGATGGTTTGGCAGAAAAAAAAGGGCCTGAAGGCCCTTTGAACCACTTTATTATCCAGTTTATTGCTGGGATATTAGGTACCGTCTCAGAGACTTCCAAAGGAGGCCGATAATTACCATACAAATTACCAAATCCGGCACTAAAAACAGGTTATATAAGAAGCTGTGAATCATCGTAGGCCCCTGGGCCCAGTTGGAAGGAAGAAGAGCCTGGGCTAGAGATCCGCCGCCATTTTCAAAGGAAATGGAGCCGAAGAAAATGCATCCGGAAATGAAATGGCAGAGGTAACGAAGGGCTGTTCCAAAGAGCATCCAGGGGATGTAAAATTTAAATTCATTCACTTTTTTCGACTGAGGGATCCCGGCTAAGCCGCACATTGCAAAGGCTAAGGGATAGTCAAAGATCAACTGAAGGGGATGGACGACATAACCGCCTAGAAGCATATTCACCAAACCGTAAACACCGCCGACCAGAATGCCTTTTTTCCATCCCCAGCGAATAGCAAAGAAAAAGAGGGGGGCCATTGATCCCAGGGTAACACTTCCGCCCTGGGGCATTTTGAAGAGGGTGATTAAGTCCAGAACCTTTGCCAGGGCAATACAGATCCCTCCTTCGGCGATCCAGCGGGCGCTGGAAATAGGCTTTTGAATCAATTTATTTTCCATTATTTTTTCTTCCTTTCCGGACGAAGGAATCTCTTTTCTTCCTTCGTCTTTTCTTTTCCCTAGTTTCTAAGGGAAAAATTGTGCGGGATCATCAGGAGCCGGGGCTTAAAAAACACAGCCATAGGGATTTAGTGGATCGTTCGAATCTGGTTTAAGAGGATCTTCGCCACGATCTCAGCAAAACGATCAGAATTTTTGATGTAGGCGAAGCCGGAACCATAGATTTTCTGGGCTGCCCGAAGATCTTCTTCAAGGCCTGTAAAGAGGCCAAAAACTGCAATATTTTCAGCTCGGATCCGGCGGACTTCATCTGCGGTATCCCGAATGGCCTTTTCATTGTCTGAGGCAGTGTTCCGGGTAGAAGCCTGGGTGTTGACACCGACCTGGACATAAAAAGGCTTTCCGTCACTGAGGACAATCATGACATTTTTGTAAGGGGGCTTCCTTTTCATTCGTGCCCGGACCAGGCGAAGGGCGTAGCCGTCCCGGTTTGCGGCATCCGGGAAATACTCCAGGACATTGGAGGAAGAAGCCCGGTCAAAGTAGTCATGGAACTGGTGGAGGACTGTACATCCCAAAAGAGTCTGAAAGGAAGAAACTCGGAAGGGGATCTTTGCCGTTTCCAGAGCTTGAGCGAGGATGTAGGCCTGCGCCGCGACTTTTTCCTGCCGGTCCTTCTGGGATCCAGAGGAATCAAGGACCAGGTCGACCAAAAGGCGGCTGGGCTCATCATTGTTGACCTGGTAAAAGACCTTATCATCATCGAGAATCGGATTGCGCCAAACCCGGTCTGGAGCAAGGAGCCCATGATCCTCCAGGAAAAAACCGTCCTCTTCTTCATTTTTTAAGGCAGACTTTAATTTATCGGCCAGACTTTGAATGGCTCGGTGAACCGACCGGAAATTTTTCTCAACATAGCGTTGGTTTTGGCTTTTGGCCTTTGCCATGAGCTTTTGCCGGTAGGAGATATTTTTCGTTTTGCTGTCGGCCCCATAAGGGTCGGTAGACCAGTCCAGCTGATCCAGATCAGCATTTTTTTCCAGATCCGGAAAGCCCCTGGTAATTAAAAAGGTCTGATCGGCATGATAACCCTTCGAGACTTGCTCAAGCAGAGCCCGCTCTTCCCCTTCGCTGATCATCGAAGGACCGTAATTTTTTTCCATGAAGGTCCGGTTGTTTTTCAGCTTTCTTTTCTTAAACCGGATCTTGGCCGTCTCTTCCGAATCCTCTTTTTTTGAATCATCCAGGAGAATATTGTCCATGAATTCGGCCGATCCGATGGTCAGCTCCTTGAGCAGATCTTCATCGGAAAGGTACCGGTTCCGGGGCTTTTTGACCTTTTCTTTTTCCACCCGGTCAATTTTTTCGATCAGGGCCTCATCGGAAACCTTCCCCGGATCCAGATGGAAATGCCGGCGAAGGATGGATTGCATTCCCAGGATAAAACCATCGGTATCCTGGTCTGCCAAGTCCTCTAGGTCATCTAAGAGCTTTTTCCCCATCCCATTGACCTTGGGGACCTCGCCGACCGCCCTTTGAGCGTGGGAAAGGTCCAGAAATTCCACCCAGGAGTTGGGCGAAGACTGGGAATAAGCGAGGATCTTTCTTTTCATGAAGATATTTCGAAAGTGGACGATGGCGGGCCGGCCCCGGGCCAGCTCCTGATAAGCCGCCTCTTCCAGAGGGACTGCCATAACCTGGGTAAAAAGCTCGCCGCCGGGCATTTCTTCCCAAAGATAGGACGCATAGGCCAGGATCTTTCCTGCTTCAAAACGCCGGGCCAGGGCGCCTAGGACAGCATTTTCATAGTAAAGTCGGGTTTGGGGATCCTGGCCATTAGGCCGGCTTTCTTCGAAAAAGCGCCCATAGACCTTGCCCTCGTCGGCCTCATAATCCTCCGAGACGGTCCAGCGTATGTTCTGAGCTCGGAGCTTATGGGCTTCTTCTTTTCTTTTTTTTCCTTCTTCGGCCCTCTCCTGGGCCTCTTTTTCTTTCAGACTTGCCATAGGGAACCTTCTCCTATTTGCCGAAAAGCTCTCCCGATCCGAGACTTTTTGGGATTCGGAGGGCGATGACATCTCGAACGAGATCCTTCTCGAAGGGGTCAAAGGACTTGTTCACGACGCCCAGCTCCAGGGCACGGAAAGGGGCAAGGCCCAGCTCCATAAGGCGGATCGAGGCAAGGAGCCCTCTCAGGTCGACGGGCTTTGTTGTGATTTCGGCATTGTCCGCCTTTTTCTGGAGGTCCCGGAAAAGTGAGGCGAACTGGTCCAGCCACTCCGTTTTCAGGGCCGGATACTGGCCTTTTAATAAACTTACCAGCTCATCTTTTTCAATAGAGGGAACCTGGACAATCAGAAACCTTGAGGCGAGGGCTTCGTTGAGCTCCCGGGTTCCAATATATCCGTAATTCATAGTAGCGATAAAGCGGGTTTCTTCTTTAAGAAAAATCCGGTGGTATCCGGGAAGGTCGATAAAACGCCGAAAGTCTAAGGCGGCGTGAAGGACGGCAACGGCATCGTTCCGGGCCATATTCACCTCGTCCAGGATCCCGTAGCCTCCGTGTTCGGCGCACTCCAGAATGGGACCCTTTCGGAAGGAGACTTCTCCATTTTTAAAGGTGTCGGTGCCAATAAGGGTGGAGGCGTCGGTATTAATATGGAAACTGACCGTCCAGGATGGCCGGTGAAAGAGGTAAGCCAGGTTTTCGGCCAAAACATTTTTTCCCGTGGCCTTCGGGCCGGTAAGCAGAATGTTTTCGCTGGCCAGGATTGCAGTAATGGCATCTTCCCAGACCGCTTTTCCATAGTAAAGGAATTGGGGCTTTTTCCAACGGACCTCCTCCTCAGGTGTCAAAGGGTGGTCTCGGACATAATCTTCCACAAGATCTAAGAGGCCGGAATTGACACCTTGTTTTAATAATTTTTCTTTCATAAATATCCTTCTTATGTTAACCTTAATTTCCAGATAACGCATTTCAGAAGCGAGAGGAGCGCTTTCGAATCTTTTTTGCGTAATATTTTTTCATGGGCCCCTTAATACTAGCTGAAAGAGAGGGATTTTTCCAGTGCTGAGAGAAAAAGCTCGATTCTTTGAAATCAGGGGTAAAAAAAAAGACAGAGAGGCCAGAAAGATTCAGTCAGGCCCGTCTTTAGAAAGGCAAAATAATGGCTCCGAGAGAATATGACAAGGATCTCGTTTATCAAAGGACCATGGAAAACCTGGTCTATGTTGTCAGAGATACGAATCTTAAAGAGGTTTGTCTGAAAAACTATCAAATAAACCAGGTGCTTCGGGAAAAAGGCTTTGTTGAAGCAACTTATCTGATTGGCGGAATGATCACCCAGGATCGCTATGCCATTTTATCGAATCATATGCACTACCAGGAGAGCTTTTCGCCGGGAGTTGAAGGCTATTATTTTTGTCAGGCGGACTCCCATTACCTTTGTCTGGATATTTATGAATATCAAGGGAAAAGGCAAATTCTTCTTCTCCATCTTCCGGAAACGGAGCTTTGGAAAAATTTTTTGGATTTTGATGACCAGCTTTATCCGGGAACGGGGGAGCTTATAAAAAGGGCTCGGAAAAAGTTTGAAGAAACCTGCCTGGCCCCGCCAATTCTTGAAGCCAATACCCGAAAATGGCTTCGTCAGTGTTCTTTCCCCGTGGGAATGACGGTTCGGGGAGAACTTTTCCCTTTAGAGGATGCTCCCCTTTACTAATGGCCTAGGGGCCTAGTGAACAGAAGGGAAGAAGAGGGCATAGATCTTTGAAGGAAAGAGGGCGGATATGGACGAAAGGCTGAAAAAACAGCTGGACTTTATTTTAAGGCTGGACCAGGAAAAGAATATCTTCCGGCAGACCCACCTCTCGGGCGGGGGAAGACAGGAAAATGATGCCGAACACGCCTGGCATATGGCCATTATGGCTTTTCTTCTCAAGGAGTACGCCAATGAGGAGGTTGACCTTTTTAAGGTGGTGATGATGTGCCTGATTCATGATGTCGTGGAGATTGAGGCGGGTGATACCTATGCCTATGATAAGGAGGCCATTTCCACCCAGAAAGCCCGGGAAGAGGCCGCAAAAATTCATCTCTATTCTCTTTTGCCGGAAGATCAGAAAAATCAGCTGATGGGCCTTTTTGATGAATTTGAAGAGGGAAAGAGCCCGGAGGCGAAATTTGCCCATGCCATGGATAACTTACAGCCTCTCCTTTTAAACAATGCAAACGATGGGGGTGATTGGCGCCTTCACAGGGTTCAGGCGAAGGATGTTTACCACCGGCAGGAAAAGACCCGGGAAGGGTCGGAGATTCTTTATGCTTTGACGGATCAAATTCTTCAAAGGCATATTCGGGAAGGGAATCTTCTGAGCGATGAGAAAAAATAAGATAAAAAAGAATCATCAGAAGCGGAGGATCGTGATCGGGGGCCTGGCGGCTCTTTTTCTGGTTCTTCTTTTTCTACTGGACCGGTTCGGTCTTCTTCCGGAAAAGACCTTTCCGGCCGAGCATTTCCACCTTTCCTTCCAAAAGAGCAATTCGGACTTTAATCAAAATGGTAGGGATGATTATCTTGATTTATTGGAGGGGGCGAAAAGGGACGCCCGAAATCATCCGAAATATGACGGGTCTTATTATTCTTCCACCTATCCCCCGGACAATATCGGAGTTTGCACCGACCTTGTTTGGCGGGCCTTTCGGGAAGCCGGCCTTTCATTAAGGGATATGGTGGATCAAGATGTTCAGCGCCATCCCGAGGCGTATCCCACGATCCAAGTCCGGGACCCGAACATTGACTTCCGCCGGGTAAAAAATCTGCGGATC
>CAMYOR010000011.1 GCA_947278105.1 uncultured Tissierellia bacterium | reverse complement strand
ATTCAAAGTAATGATTCCGATATTTTCCTCGACAACCTCATAGTTTACGTATTCCACGAATCTTTACTCCTTTCTTTCTGTATGCTTTTCATTCCTTTTTGCAAGGGATTGGAACGATTCATCCGATACACGAACAGGCTGATGATTCATCAGCCTGTTTTGTGATTCTTTTTTTTGATTATTCGTACTTCTGCACGGCAGTTGCAACGCCCATGCCTCCGCCTACGCAGAGGGAAGCCAGGCCGAATTTTGCTTCGGGCCTCTTTAACATTTCATGGATCAGGGTGACTAAGATCCGGCAGCCGGAGCAACCGACGGGGTGACCTAAGGCAACGGCGCCGCCGTTGACATTGCACTTATCCATGTCGATCTTGAGGTCGCGGACGCAGGCGATGGACTGAGCTGCGAAGGCTTCGTTCAGTTCGATCAGGTCGAACTTGTTGATGTCGCAGTCTAATTTCTTCATTAAGCGGTTAACGGCAACGATGGGGCCAAGGCCCATGACGGAGGGGTCAACGCCGCCCATTTCACTGCCCAGCCAGTAAGCTAAGGGCTTGACGCCTAATTCTTTGGCTTTTTCTTCGCTCATTAAGACGACAACGGCAGCGCCGTCGTTAATTCCGGAGGCGTTTCCAGCGGTGACGCGGCCTTCTCTGCCTTCTTTATTGCCATCGGTCTTCTTGCCTTCATGCCAGAAAGCGGGTTTTAATTTGGCTAACTGTTCCATGGTCTGCTCGTAACGGATGCCCTGATCCTGGTCGATCACGGTAACGGCGCCGCGCTTTCCTGGGACAGATACGGGAGCGATTTCATCCTTGAAGCGGCCGGACTGGTCAGCTTTAGCGGCTCTCTTCTGGCTCTCTAAAGCGAATTCATCCATCTCTTCGCGGGAGATGTTGTACTGGTCGGCGACGTTCTCTGCGGTGCAGCCCATGTGATAATCATAGAAGGCATCGACCAGACCATCATAGAGCATATGATCATAAATCTGAGCATTGCCTAAGCGATAGCCGAAACGGCCTTTGGCTAAAAGGTAAGGAGCTCTGGACATATTCTCGCAGCCACCGGCAACGACGACGTCCGCATCCCCAAAGTCGATGACTCTGGCGCCCATGTTGACGGCTTCAAGACCCGAACCGCAGAGGACATTGATGGTAACAGCGGGAGCTTCTACGGGGATTCCGGAGTTGAGAGTGACCTGACGGGCAACGTTGGCCTTGGAAGCTCCAGGTAAGCAGCAGCCCATGAAGACGCGCTGAACATCTTCTGGCTTGATTCCGGCGCGCTCAATGGCGGCTTTGACAGCGGTGACGCCCAGATCTACATTGGTGACGTCCTTGAAGTTTCCGCCCATGGTTCCGACCGGAGTACGGACTGCGGCAGCGATGACGATTTTGCGGTTTTTATCGACCATAAATTTTCCTCCTAAAATTACTTTTTTCATGACCTATTCATGAAATATTTCGAACAAATTGGTGACGTTTCTATGAATAAGCAGGGGCTTTCCGGTTTCAGCATTCCCAGTCTTCCCTGCCTTTTCCCTTTTTTGTTTCTTGGACGTATCTTTATTGACTAATTTCGAATCTCTATTCGTTAAATCTTTGTCACACACTTACTTTCATTATAGAAGACTTCCCCAATTAGTCAATAGCGAATGTGGGCTTATTTCCGGTTGGACTTCCTCCACATTCCCATCTTTTCTGCAGCCTCAATCAGTTCATCCCGAAGGTCGGGGTGGGCGATGGAAATCAGCGCTTCGGCTCTTTGCCAGAGGGATTTGCCCATGAGGTTGACCATTCCGTATTCGGTTGCGATGTACTGGACCTTGGACCGGGGATCGGTGATGGCGGTTCCTTCCGGAAGGACAGGGAGGATTCGGCTCTCTTCTTTTCCCGTCTTTTTATTATAGTGGGTGGAAGACATGGCGATGATGGACATCCCGCCCGGAGAGAGGGAGGCGCCGTGGACAAAGTCAATCTGGCCGCCGGTTCCGGAAATCTGGCGGGGGCCGGAGGTCTCAGCGTTGATCTGTCCAAAGAGGTCCATATTGACGGCGTTGTTAATGGAAATGAAGTTGGGAATGGTGGAGACCAGGTAGCCGTTGTTGCAGTATTCGGCGGGGGCGGTCATCAGAACCTGGTTGTTGTCGATCCAGTCATAAAGGTCCTGGGAGCCCAGGGCAAAGGTAAAGACCTGCTTGCCGCGGTTGAGGGGCTTCTTCATTCCCGTGACCACGCCAGCTTTCGTCATAGCCATAAAGGAGTCAACGTACATCTCGGTATGGATTCCGATGTCTTTGAGGTCGGAGTCTGCAATCATAAAGCCCACGGCGTTTGGCATTCCGCCGATGCCCAGCTGAAGGGTAGCTCCGTCATGGATGTGTTCCATGACCAGTCTCGCGATCTTGCGGTCAATTTCGCTGGGTTCGATGTTGGGGATGGTGTCCAGGGGTTCGTCGGATTCAACGATGGCGGCCACGTCAGCGACGTTGATATGGTCATCGGAATATCCATAAACTCGGGGAAGGTTCTTATTGACTTCAACGATGATTTTTTCTGCCCGGAGGATCACGTCCATGGAAATGGCGCTGGTCGGTCCCAAATTGAAGTTGCCATTTTCGTCCATGGGACAGACCTGAATGAAGAGTTCATCAACCCGGTCAATGCAGTCCGGGTTTTTGTAATACTGGCCGAACATGGAGAAATGGCCGGGGATAAAGGAGGTGTAACCATCCATGATCAGCTTTCGGTCCTGCCCCTGCATAAAAAAGCTGTTCCAGTTAAAGACCGGTCTTCCCAGCCTTTGATCGGCTTCGAAGATGGCCAGTGGGTGATAAATCAGGCAGCCCCGCATGAATACTTCATGAAATTCGTCGGCCCGGGCGGCTAAGGCCTTGTCTAAAAGCTTGGGGGCGGCCAGGGCAAATCCATAGTCGACCCAGTCCCCGTCTTTGACCAGCTTGACGGCTTCT
The DNA here is from genome assembly GCA_947278105.1 of uncultured Tissierellia bacterium. Classification (GTDB taxonomy): domain Bacteria; phylum Bacillota; class Clostridia; order Tissierellales; family Peptoniphilaceae; genus CABTZP01. Next base: position 12,363 of record CAMYOR010000011.1, on the reverse strand, counting down.
TCCGGGGTGCATAATTTTTGCTGATACTCTTTTTGGTAATCTTTCATAGATCCTCCTCAATGATTCATGGAGAGTGAAAACCTTTTCCGATTGACGATTCCTTGATCTGATAATTTTCTATCAATCTCCAACCGAACGGCCTCTTCCTCTCGCTTTTTTCGCCACCATTAATATATCATATTTAGGGACTGCGCAAAAAAAATAGGGAGCGGCTTGGGGGCAAAAATTGCTAAAAATTTGGCAAACTTTCTGGGCAAATTCCCCGTTTGGGTATAAACTAAAAAGCGTATCGATTGGATTGAGGAGGGCTTTTCCCAGGTTAGACTGGTCTGGATTTTAGGCGGCCTTAGGCGGCCCCCCTTTTCTTGTTGATCACGGCTGAAATTTGATCATGGCTGAATCATAACCATGGCTAATGTTGCCCATGGCTGAATGTTGATCACAGCTGAAATCAAAACTTCGAACAAGGAGAAATCAATGACAAGAAAAGTTATGCTTGCTGGCGCCGTTCGTACCGCGATCGGCAAAATGGGCGGACAGTTCAAGGATGTTCCTGCCGCCAAACTGGGTGAAATCGTAATTCGCGAAGCTTTAAAGCGGGCCGGGGTTCCTGCCGATAAGGTGGACATGGTTTACATGGGCTGCGTCCTTCAGGCGGCTCAGGGCCAAAACGTTGCCCGTCAGGCTTCGATGAACGCCGGCATTCCTTACACCACTCCGGCGATGACGATCAATATCGTCTGCGGATCGGGTCTTGAGGCTGTGAACATGGCTGCCCGTCTGGTCCGTGATGGGGACTGTGATATTGTCGTGGCCGGCGGATGCGAAAATATGTCCAGGGCTCCCTATGCCTTGACCAAGGGCCGGTTCGGCTACCGTCTGGGCAATGCGACCATGGTCGACTGCATGGTTAACGACGGTCTCTGGGATGCTTTCAACAATTATCACATGGGCATCACGGCGGAAAACGTTGCGGAAAAATATGGACTGACCCGGGAAGAGCTGGATGAATTTGCGATGAAGAGCCATAACAAGGCAGAGGCCGCTCAGGTTTCCGGCCGTTTTAAGGATGAAATCGTCCCGGTCGAAATTCCTGGAAAACATGGCAAGGTCACCGTTGTCGATTCTGATGAGGGCATCCGCCATGGTCAGAATATGGAAACTCTGGCAAAATTAGGCCCGGCCTTTAAGAAGGACGGGGGCGTCGTTACGGCGGGCAATGCTTCCTCGATTAATGATGCGGCTTCGGCCATCGTCGTTATCAGTGAAGAAAAGGCCAAGGAGCTGGGCGTCAAGGGACAGGTTTACTGGGAAGAAGGCGTTCTTGCCGGCGTTCCTCCTGAGATCATGGGAATCGGCCCCATCGCTGCGACCCGCAAGCTCATGGACAAGGTTGGCTTTAAGGTAGAAGATCTGGACCTGGTGGAGGCGAATGAAGCGTTCGCAACTCAGTCGGTCGCAGTTATTAAGGATTTGGGCTTTAATCCGGATATCGTCAATGTCAACGGCGGCGCCATCGCCCTGGGCCACCCGGTTGGCGCTTCGGGTTGCCGGATTCTCACGACCCTGATTTATGAAATGCTCAAGCGCCCCGAGGCGAAGAAGGGCCTGGCGACCCTCTGTATCGGCGGCGGCATGGGCTGCGCTACGCTGGTGACGAAGGTAGAAGACTAATTTCGGAAGAAGAGCGAAAATTTTCGGAAGGTTTCGGAGGGTTTCGGAGTTTTCGGAGGGTTCCGGAATGCTTCGGAAGGTTTCGGAAAATTTCAAATGAAGGGGACCCGGTCTTTGGACCGGGTCCTTTTTTGGAGGGGCGGTGGGAGCGGAGTAGCCGCCTGGCGGCGAATAAGCAAGCTGGCAAGCGGGGTGAGGATAAGGAGTCCCGGCCAGCGGCCGGGACGGAGTTGGTATCGCAGAGAGCCCGGCGAGGCCACCCCAGAGTATGGGGCGGGAATAATCGTTAATATTTAACGCTATATTGGGCCCCTGGAGGGGCCGAGCCGGGGAAAACGCCGCCCACGGGCGGCTCCTTCTGAAACAAAGCTTTGCCGAAGGGCCCGCCAGCGGGACCGGAGGCAAAGCGGTTTTACTTGCCCGCCGGAGGGCCCGAGGGCGGGCCCTCCGGCGGGCTTCCTTTTGAAAAAAGCTTCCACTCCACCCCAATCAGCGTTTTCAGGGATTTAGGGTGGAATGTAGATACCACCCCAAATGGCACTTTTCGCAGTTTGGGGTGGAATAAAAGGCGATTTTTTGATAAATTTTTGACGATGTTCCTCATTTGTTCCACCCCAAACGGCCTTTTCGAGGGTTTAGGGTGGAATGAGAATTCCACCCTAAATGGCACTTCTCGAGGTTTAGGATGGAATTGAGCGGTATTTTTGATAAATATTTAACGAAATTTCGTCTTTTCCTCCACCCCAATTGGCCTTTTTGCGGATTTAGGGTGGAGTGGGGGTTCCACCCTAAATACCACTTTTCGGGGTTTGGGGTGGAGCGGGAGGGAATTTTTGATAAGTTTTTAACAGTGTTTATAGCCAATCTTCATCAGCCCGCCCATGGGCGGGCGAAAAGAAGGCCGGTGCCCGAACGAATGGCTCGTTCGGACACCGGCCCAGTAATTTTGGAAAATCAGGGACTCGAACCCTGGACCCCCACGATGTGAACGTGGTGCTCTAACCAACTGAGCTAATTTTCCTAATTTCCCTGAAGGGGAAAGGAGCTTTCAGGGATAAGAAGATTATAAAACAGGAGAAGGAATCCTGCAAACCGGAAAGGAGAAAATTCTATATTTTTCCGTTGACGGCGAGGATCAAGAGGACGGAGCTGAGAATCAGGATTGCGGAAATGACGATAACTCCGAGGGAATCCTTGCCATGGTCCGTGGAAGAAGAAGCCGCAACGATCTGCTTTTTTCTCAGAGCGGTGATGACCGGTTTATAAAGTAGCAGGGTTAAAGCGACATTAATGCCGCCTTTAAAGAGGTTAAAGGGGAGGATGGCCGTGGGAAGGAGCTTTATGACGGCCTCCCGGGGAATCTTCATGTAAAGGGGGGTGATGATGTAGTTCCAGAGGAGCATGACCAGGATCATCAGGAACCAGCCCGTCAAAAGGCCAATGATGGCCCCTTTCATGGTCCGCTTTTTCTTGTAGATGTAGGAGGCAGTACAGGTAAAGGCGACGGTGGAAAGGACATTCATAAACCAGCCGACGATGCCGGTGTTGCTGAGAAGGAACATTTCCAGGGTCGAGGAGATGACGGAGACGGCAAAGGCTGTCATGGGGCCAAAAATCAGGCCGCCCAGCATAATGGCCACGTCTTTGGGTTCATAGCTTAGAAAGAGAACAATCGGGATTCGAATAAAGGCGACCAGGACCAGTGCGATGGCGGACAGGACCCCGATGATGGCGATTTTTTTTGCATTCATTTTTTCGTGGTTTTGCATGGTATTCTCCTGGGGAATGGTTCGGTGAAAGAGCGGAACGGCGCTGCCGGGGTCCGGCGAAAACGGTGAAAGGACGGCGAGCGCTAAAAGGGGCCCGCCGAAACCGATGAAAGGGACGGAGCGGGTTTAAAAAGCGCTGCCCAGCCAAAACCTAAGAAAAGACCGGCGAGGGAAGTTCTTCCCTGCCGGCCTTCGCTGAAAATTTGAATGAAACTATTTGATCTCGACTTCGCCGCCGGCTTTCTCAACTTCTTCTTTGATCTTGTCGGCTTCGTCTTTGGAGACCTTTTCTTTGATTGGCTTTGGAGCTTCGTCAACCAGAGCCTTGGCTTCCTTGAGGCCCAGGCCGGTCAGGGTCTTGACAACCTTGATGACCTGAATCTTGGCAGAGCCGGCGGACTTGAGGATGACGTCAAATTCGGTCTGTTCTGCAGCAGCGGCAGCAGCGGCAGGGGCAGCGCCAGCGGCAGGAGCGGCAACGGCGACAGGAGCGGCAGCGGATACGCCAAATTCATCTTCTAAGGCATGGACCAGTTCGGATAATTCCAGAACGGTCAGGGCCTTTACTTCTTCAACAATTCCCTGAACTTTTTCAGAGCACTGGCATTTTTCTTCGGTTGCTTCAACTTTTACTGCTTCATCAGTCATGGATTGATCCTCCTAAGGATATATTTTGAATATTGAGTAACAAATTTGCGGTGGGAGCTTTTTACGCGGCGGTATCTTCCCCGCCTCCCTGCTTTTCTTCAATGGCTTTAAGCGCATAGAGAAGGCTGGAAATTTCGGCGCTGCAGACGGCAGCCAGACCGGAAATGGGAGCCTGAAGGGCGCCCAGGACCATGCTGACCAAAACTTCCTTGCTGGGGAGCTTGGAGAGGGCGATGACTTCTTCTTTATTGATCATCTTCCCGTCAATTAGACCGGCCTTGATTTGGAACTGGTCTTCGTGTTCCTTGGCAAAGTCGCCGGCGATTTTCGGTCCTAGGACCATGTCTTCGTTGGAGAAAATAAAGGCGTTGGGTCCGTTTAATACCTCGTCAAAGCCTTGGATTCCCAGCTGGTCGAGAGCCCGGGCGACCATGGTGTTTTTGTAGATCTTGTAGTCGATTCCGCCCTCGCGGAACTTGTTGCGAAGTTCGGTGACGTCTGCGACGGAGATGCCTTTGTATTCGGCAATGGCCAGAGATTTGGCTCCCTGGATTTTCGCGGCGATTTCGTCAATGATCACCTGTTTTTTCTGTAGGGTTTCTTCCTTCAAATGTCTTTCACCTCCCCCGGCTACATAAATTAAAAGTCTCCCTGATCCCGAAGAAAGAGGGAGACGGAAAATGTCTGTTCCTTCCACCTCGACAGGAAATTAAGCAGGGACGGGCCCCACACCTGTGGTCTTCGGTAGCCAGGTATTTATCATATCTGAATTGCTGAATTTTTGCAAATGATTCCGGACTATTTCGCTCGGCCCAGTTCCATCAGGACATTGGTATCTAAAGAAATGCCAGGGCCCATGGTAGTGGCAACGGAAACGGATTTGAGGTACTTGCCCTTGGCCGATGCCGGCTTCGCCCGAACCAGGGCGGCCATCATCGTTGCCAGATTCTCGTAAATCTGCTCTTCGGTAAAGGAAGCCTTGCCGACCAGAACGTGGACGATGTTCTGCTTGTCGGTCCGGTACTCCACCTTACCAGCTTTTACTTCTTTGACCGCATTGGCTACGTCCATAGTGACCGTGCCGGCCTTGGGGTTGGGCATCAGGCCGCGGGGACCGAGAACCCGGCCCAAACGTCCGATCTGGCCCATCATATCCGGGGTGGCGATGGCAACATCAAAGTCCAGCCAGCCCTCGTTTTGCACCTTTTCAACTAAATCTTCTCCGGCAAAGTCTGCGCCGGCGTCCAGGGCTTCCTGGGCCTTGGCCCCCTTAGCGAATACGGCAACGCGGACCTTTTTGCCAGTCCCGTTGGGAAGGACGACCGTTCCGCGGACCTGCTGGTCCGCATGGCGGGAATCTACCCCTAAACGGGCATGGACTTCAATGGTTTCGTCGAATTTCGCTGTTGCCGTTTTCTTTAATAATGCGACCGCCTCTTTAAGATCGTAGTCTTTATGGGAATCGATCAGCTTGGCCGCCTCTAAATATTTTTTACCTTTTTTTGCCATTTGATCCTCCTAGTGGTATTAACGGAAAATTCCTCCCACGGTTTATTCTTCAACCTCGACGCCCATCGAACGGGCAGTTCCTTTGACCAGAGCCATGGCCGCCTCTAAGGATGCGGCATTGATGTCCGGTTTTTTGATCTCTGCAATTTTCTGAACCTGGTCTTTGCTGAGCTTGCCGACCTTCGTCTTATTGGGTTCGCCGGAGGCCTTTTCCAGGCCCAGTTCTTTTTTGATCAGAACTGCAGTAGGCGGGGTTTTTGTAATGAAGGTAAAGGAACGATCCTGGTAGATCGTCATGACCACGGGGATAATCATTCCCTGCTGGCTGGCTGTCTGGGCATTGAATGCCTGGACAAATTGCATAATGTTGACTCCATGGGGACCCAGCGCGGTTCCGACTGGGGGTGCCGGCGAAGCCTGGCCGGCGGGAATCTGTAGTTTTACGATTGCACTTACTTTTTTAGCCATCATATCCTCCTCAGGATTTGTGCTCGTGGTAACAGCGGGGTAAGCGCCCCCCTTCCACTAAAATTATTGAAACGTTCCAATTCAACGGAGATCATTCGGTTTCGATATCGTCATAGGACAATTCAACCGAGGTCTCCCGACCAAACATATTGATCAAGGCCTTGAGGGTTTCTTTTTCTTTGTTGACCTCTTCCACCTTGGCGGCAAAGCCGGTGAAAGGACCATAGATGATTTCGACATTGTCCCCGATTTCAACATTAATCTCCCGCTGACGGACCTGCTCGCGAACGCCAAATTTCGCAATTTCCCTCTCGGTGAGGGGAACTGGCTGGCGGCCCGCTCCGACAAAGCCGGTCACGCCCTGGGTATTTCTGAGAAGGTACCAGGACTGGGGGGTGATAATCATCTTAACGAGAACATAGCCGGGAAGGATCTTGCGCTCCTTCATGACCCTCTGGTTATTTTTGGTCTCCGTGTACTTTTCCATGGGGATGCGGACATCAAAAATGTTGGGGTCCTGCTTGTTCTCGATCATCATTTCGATCTTGAGCTTGACCTTGTTTTCGTAGCCGGAATAGGTGTGAATCACATACCATTTTCCGGAGTTTTCCTGATCCAGGGCCGATTTTTCTTCCAGCGTCCCCAGGGGGGCCTGAGATTCTTCATCGAAGATTTCCAGGTCCTTTTCGTCTTTCTGGTTTTCCGTCATCTTGATCTCCCTTCAATTAGAGGGCAAGACCAATGAGCCATCCAAAAATAAGATCGAGTACCCAGCAGAAAAGGGCCACAACTACGGTGACCGCCAACACGACCAGGGTTAATTGCAGGGCTTCGGAACGGGTGGGCCAAGATACTTTTTTGTATTCGGCGCGGGCCGCAGCGAGGCGTCCGGGATTATTGGTTGCCATAAATCCTCCTACTTCGTTTCCTTATGCACTGTATGTTTTCTGCATACCGGGCAGTATTTGCGCAATTCGATGCGTCCTTCGGTGTTCTTTTTATTTTTGGTGGTATCGTAGTTTCTGTTGTTGCACTCGGTACAAGCTAATTTCACTTTGTCAGCCATATCTTCCTCCTACTCCCAAAAGTTACCGGCCGGGGCTCCTTTGCGCTTAAAAAGCCTCCTTCAGCCGATACAATATAGAAGTTTATCACACTCTTCCGGGCCTTGTAAAGGCTCAATTGCCTTGGTCTTTCCCAGTTCGATTCAGCGATTCTCGGTAGGTTTTTGGATCATAGTCCTTGGGCACCAGGGGCCTTCCCAGCCGGTAAAAGGTGGCGGACCCATAGCCCACCAGGTCCTCTTCCACCGTCATCTTGCACTTTACGGTAATGACTTTTTTCCCGGCGTGGAGCACGTCCGCCGTACAGACTGCCTTTTTGCCCTTGTCCACGGGCTTCATAAAATGATACTGAAGGTCGACCGTGGTTACGGCATCGTTTAAATAGCAGCAGGCGGTTCCCATGGTGTTGTCCGCAAGCGACATCAGACATCCCCCCTGGGCGTTATGGTACTGGTTTAAAAGCCGGGGCTCAATCACCATGGAACAAGCCGCATGGCCTTCGGAAAAGTCCTCAATCTGTATGCCTAAAAGATTCATCAGAAGATTTTCACGGGCTCGAAATTCAATTCCTTTTTTTATGATTTCTAAAATATCGACCATATTTCCCCTTTCTTTCTTTAGGGTTCATTTTCACATTCCAGTCCATAATTGCGCAAAAAAAAAGATTTGACAATAAAAAGTTTGATCCCATGGTCCGAAAGGCGCAGGGAGCCTCCCTTTTGGGTATTTATATATTAAATGAAGTCCTGCAAGAGGGGAAAAGGCGGAAAGATGCCTCCCTCCGATTTGAAGCGAAAGGAGCATTCAATGGAAAACCTGACTTTATGGAAATATTTAAAAGAGCTCAAAAGCCCCCGTTATCGGTGGGTGGATCTGACCCATGAGCTAAGTCCCCAGACCCCACACTGGGCGGGTTTCGGGGCTCTGAAGGACCAGCGGCTGTTTTCCTATGAAGACGCTGACGTCCCTCCCGCTGAAAAGGCGCCCTTTATCACCCATGCATATACCCTCGTCGGCCAATATGGGACCCATGTGGACGTGCCTGCTCATTTTTCTCCGGGCGGCCGGACCATGGAAGAAATTCAGGTGGAGGAGATGGTCTATCCCCTGGTCGTCATTGACAAGTCGAAGGAGTGTGCGAAAAATCCGGAATATGTACTGACCCAAAAGGACCTGGAAGACTGGGAAAAGGACCATGGCCGGATTCCGGAAGGGGCTTTCGTGGCCTTCCGATCGGACTGGTATAAAAAGGAGGATTTGGACAATCCCGATTCCCATGGCCAGGCCCATTATCCCGGCTGGGATGTCGGGGCGGTCGCCTGGCTGGTGGAAGAGAGGAAAATCGGCGCCTTGGGCCATGAGCCGGCCGACACGGATCCTTCGATCGTCACCTCCCGGACGGACGCCTATCCCTTCCCCAGTGAAAAGTACATCTTGGACCACGATCGGATTCAAATCGAGGTCCTGGCCCACCTGGACCAGGTCCCTGCCACCGGCTCCCTCATTGTCTGCGCCTTCCCCAGGCTCCGGGACGGCACCGGCTTTTCGGCCCGGTGCTTCGCCATTTGTCCGGCTGAATAGGATAAATGAAACGGTTGAAAACATCTTTTGATGAAAAATATCTTTGGATGGGAGCCATCTTCGGATAGGTGGATAAAGCCATAAAGAATGGTCGAAAAAGCCGCTAGAAACGTTCGTTTCTAGCGGCTTTCCTTATGTCGGAGTGAGAGGATTTGAACCTCCGACTTCCTGCTCCCGAAGCAGGCGCGCTACCAAACTGCGCTACACCCCGGCAAGGGCCAGAGACCAGGCCGACCTTAAATTGTGACCTGAATATTATAGCACATCTTTTCAAGGATCTGCGGAAAAATGAGAAAAATTCACCGCCGGGGACCGGCGGCGGACCTGGACCTGGCAAATCGCCGACCTTTTCATGGCAAATCGCGAGCGAGCCTTTTTGACATGATTTTTTGGGGATTTTTCAGGGTCCCGACCTGGCAAATCGCCGACCTTTTCATGGCAAATCGCAAGCGGGGTTTTTTGACATGATTTTTCGGGGATTTTTTAGGGTCCCGACCTGACTCAGGGCCCGGGTAATAGCAAAGTGGTTTTATCCGCCTGCTGGAGGGGGAGCTCATTATGAAAGCCGCATAGAAATCATTTCCCTAAAAAAGATTTGCCCACAAAAAATTCACCGCCGGGGACCGGCGGAGGCGGACATCCCCTGAAAGCCGCATAGAAAAGATTCACCGCCGGAAGCGGGCTTCCGGCGGTGAAAGGAATTTCTTTAATTTTTAAAGGGGTAAAACTTTATTAATACCAGCCTCTGAACTTCATGGCAGCGGAGATGGACTTGATGCCATACATATAAACAGCTTCACGCAGAGGTACATTGTATTCGTCGACAATGTGGAAGATGCCTTCGACGGCCTTCATCATATCGGCTTCCTGCTTCTCCTGAACTTCTTCTTCGGTCCAGTAGTAGCCGTACTGGTTCTGTACCCATTCATAATAGGAAACCAGAACGCCGCCGCAGTTGGTCATGATGTCTGGGGTGACGATGATGCCACGATCCTGGAGGATCTTGTCCGCCTGTGGAGTGGTGGGGCCGTTTGCAGCTTCGCAAACCAGCTTTGCCTTGATCTTTTCAGCAACTTCAGTTGTGATGACGTTCTCCATGGCTGCTGGAACGATGATGTCATAATCGCCGGCCCAGAATTCGTCCATGCTGATCATCTTGGCTCCGGGGAAGCCATAGAGGGTATGATGCTCTGCTTTGAAAGCTTCCAGTTCGCTGTGCTTGAAGCCTTTTTCGTTGTAGATCGCATAGGTCTGATGCTCGGGATCCCATTCAGCTAAAGCGGTGATGGTTGCGCCCTGATCTTCAATGTACTTGAAGGAGAAGGAACCATTGTTGCCGAAGCCCTGGATCGCGACCTTAGAGTTCTTAATATCAACGCCATAGCGCTTGGCTGCTTCACGGGTAACAATAGCAACGCCAAAGCCGGTGGCTTCGTTGCGGCCTAAGGATCCGTTGAACTCGACGGGCTTGCCGGTGAAGGTGCCCAGATCCATTCTGTCGCCGTTTAATTTGATGTATTCATCCATAAACCAGGACATGATCAAACCGTTGGTGTTGACGTCTGGAGCAGGAATGTCGATTCTTTCGCCGATAACCATATGGAGACCACGGACCCAGCCACGGCAGAGAGCTTCGAGTTCACGCTTGGAGAGCTTGTTTGGATCGGCCTTGATGCCGCCCTTGCCACCGCCGTAAGGAAGGCCTAAAACGCCGCCCTTAAAGGTCATCCAAAGAGATAAAGCCTTCACTTCATCTGCATTGGCATCGGGATGGATACGAACGCCGCCCTTGCCGGGTCCTAAAGCGTTGTTGTGAAGGGAACGCCAGCCTTTAAATACTTTGACGGAACCATCATCCATTTTTACAGGGATGTTGATTTCGACGCAACGCAGGGGTTCTTTCAGAATTTCGTAAACTGCTGGATCTTCGCCCAATTTTTCGCATGCAGCTTTCACCATCTCCTGTGCAGCAGCTAATGGGTTCAGGGTGTCTTTGTTAGCCATATTTGTTTACCTATCCTTTCAAAAATTAATTTCTTGAAAATTGGTGGCAGAGGGATTTCTGCACATCCAATGTTCTCTGAAGAACGGTATTACCTATGATCATTATGCTTTTTGTCCCCTCGATTGTCAAGCGGTCTAAGCTTTGACTAACCCAGGTGGAGGAAATTTAAAATCTTCTGGAAAAAGCCCTTCTCTTCCTGCTTTTTAGGGGTAGGCGTCTCGACCCGGCCGAGAATGGGGTTGGAGGTGTAGGCAAATTGAACAAGGGTAATTTTTGAATTTTTGCGGGACACGAAGCTCACCATCCGGAATCCCTTCCGGGTGAATTTTTTCATTACCTTGTCAATTTCTTCGTTGGCCTTATCAGACATTCCTGAGGACTGCTTTTCCATCTCATTGGTCCCCTCGGCCAGCTTGTCGATCCCGCCTGTAAACTTCTCGACCCCTTTGTTATAGGCTTCAAATCCGTTCACGTATTTGCCGATCCCATCGGAAAGCTCTTTTAATCCCTTGCCCAGGTCCTTCTGCCCCTGAAGAAGCCGGCGGTCATTGGCAAGAATGGTGTCAATCGCCGTCTTAAGCTCCTTTAACTGGTTGGCATCGGCCGAGCTTTCCTTATTTAGGCCGTCGACAACCTGTTTGAGGCCGGAGCCGAGGGCCTTTTCCGCGCTGATCAGCTGGTCCATTCCCCCGACAATCTCAGATTTTTTTCCGTCAAGCTGTTTTAACCCATCGGAAATCTGCCCGGCGGCCGGGGCGATTTTTTTGACCCCGCCCATGACGGTATTGACCCCGTCTACATACTCGCCCAGCTTTTCTATCATTTGTCCATTTTTTTTGATCTGGTCGGGATCAATCTTATCCAGGGTCTCGCTCATATCATCCAGCTGGTTTTTGGCATCGATAAGTTTATCATCGGTTTTCATCACTTTTTGTAGGGCTTTAAAAGCCAATTTAACCTTTTCCGCTTCCGTGTCGGTCAGGTTGAGATTGCCCAGGTCAGATTTATCTAAGTTCGAAAGCTTATCAATGGCGTTATCGAGATTATCCAGAGCATCTTTCGCTTTTTTCACATTTTCTTTTTGCTTGTCGATATCAAAGTCTTCCAGGGAAGAGGTCAGCTTCTTGGCATTTTCAAGGCCCTCTTTAACCTGCTTGCCTCCGTCAATAATCGGATCGGCGGCGCTGGCCAATTTATTCATGCCGTCGCTGTAGGTTTTCATGCCCTCATTGAGCTTGGATACGCCATTCGTGTATTCCACAAGCCCTGCTTTGTATTTGGTCATTCCCTCGGTGAGCTTGTCCGACCCGTCCTTGAGCTTGCCCAGCCCATCTTTGAGCTGGGAAAACTGTTTCGAGGCGTTGCCGAGCTGGTCGACGGCCTTGCCGACTCCTTCGGCATATTTGGCCATCCCGTCGTCCAGCTTTTGGCTGGCCTCGACGATTTTACTTTGCCCATCTGCCGCCTTGCGGATTCCTTCCTGAAGCTCCTTAACCCCTTTATAGAGCTTGATCGTGCTCTCATTGAGGGCAGAGCCGCCCTTGGAAATGCTTTCCGCCCCGGCATTTAGGGCGGAAATGGCCTTTTCAAATTTCTTCAGGCCCTCCGTCATCTGATCCGTGTCAGGCAGGTCGACTTTGATACT
>CAMYOR010000010.1 GCA_947278105.1 uncultured Tissierellia bacterium | reverse complement strand
TGGCAAGACCGATTCCAGCCATGATTCCTGCTTTGTTGGTTGCCGAGGCCAGCTGTTCTTCCGAAGTAATTCCTTTATCCCGAAAGTTATTGAGAATCATACCGGCAAAAAAGAGTGCTCCCAGAGCATCCATTGCCATATATCCCACCGTAAAGCCCTCCGCCAATGAACCGGATGAGCTATGGGTTGGAGCCGGCATGGGTTTTGAAACCCCCAGAGCAATGATCAGAAGCAAAATGACAAGAAGGACCGGAGTCATATACTTTCCAACAATATCCACAACTTTCGAGCCATTAATGGTGAAAACCAGGACAGCAACAAAAAAGAAAACTGAGAAAAAGCCGATGCTCACATTCGGCAGGAAGGGCTCAACGGCGACTTCATAAGTAGTCGCTGCGGTTCTTGGGATGGCAATCAGGGGACCGATACAAAGGACCACTAGGGTACCTATAATGGCTCCAAAGTGCTTGCTGACCTTCTTTCCAAAAGCCAGAATTGAACCCTGCCTCCGACTCATCGCCCGAATTCCAAAAAGGATGAGAACAATATCCGAAATAACAAATCCTAAAAAAGCCAGAAACCATGCACTGCCCGCATCCTGGCCCATTTTGGGGGGCAGAATCAGATTGCCTGCTCCAAAGAAGATGGCAAACATGGCCATGCCTGCAACTGCGATTTCCTTGAAGCTCAAATTTTTCTTCGTGTTCATCTTACCTCCGTTTCCTGAGTGGGTTTGAAAGAATTTTAAGAATTAATACAGATTATCCATTGAGGATATTATAACGAAAAATGCAAAAACTTGCAAGATATTGTTGAAAAATAGACTTAGTATAATAATTAACTATCTTTTTTGACCCGGGAATATTTGCTAATGTGCATTTTTATTAACTATATTTTCATTTTTTTGACCAGAATCAGTGTTGTCAGTCCCTGTTGAAAGGACCCTCGCAAAAAAACTGATAAAAAAAAATACTTATTTACGGGCCTAACCCGGGCAAAGAGCAAAAATCAAGGGGCCGTGATGAATATGGATGAATAAAATTAAAAAGTGAGAGGCGGTCTAACCGCCTCTCACCCTCTTGCTTTCAGTACTTTCGCCCTTGAAGATTTGAAAGTCAAGGGATTTTGCATGAATTTTTATTTTTTAACTAGGCTTGCGCCTCTCTCGAGCGCTTCCTTGTTCATCGGAACAAATTTTGCCTTCTTTTCCCCGAAAACCTTGGTGAAAGCTTCAAGAACCGATTCCTGAGAGACTACTTTGGTAACCTCCAGGAATGCCCCTAACATAATCATGTTGGCAATCTTGGGATTTCCCATCTCCTTAGCAGTGCCCGTTGCGGGAATAAGGTAGACGTTCACATCCGAAAGTTCGTGCCCATCTTCTGCAATTAAAGTGGAGTTAACAAAGAGATGGCCGCCCTTTTCAATTCTTGTTTTGAACTTCTCATAGGAGGGAAGGTTCATCGCAACAACATCCGAAGCAATATTGATGTTCGGGGCACCAATCCGTTCATCCGACACGGTAACGGAGCAGTTTGCAGCGCCTCCGCGCATTTCCGGACCATAAGAGGGGAAATAAGATACCTGTTTGCCTTCGAGCATACCGGCATAAGTAATCAACTGACCCATAGCCATGACGCCTTGTCCGCCAAAGCCGGCCATAATAATTTTGCTGGATGACATATTAGTTGGCCTCCTTTTTGAACTGTCCTAATGGAAAGTAAGGAATCATTTCCTCGCCTACCCTCTTCATGGCCTCGATAGGAGTCATGCCCCAGTTGGTTGGGCAGGTCGATAAGACCTCAACTATGCCGAAGCCCTTGCCATCCAATTGAATCTGGAAGCACTTCTTGATCGCTTCCTTGGCCTGACGGATATGGGCTGGAGTATCCACAGCAACGCGCTCTGCAAACTTGCAGCCGTCAATGGTAGCGAGCATTTCTGCAACGCGCAGGGGTTTCCCGCACCAATCTTCATCACGGCCGTAAGGGCTGGTCGTGGTGACTTGGCCCACTAAGGTGGTTGGAGCCATCTGGCCGCCGGTCATGCCGTAGACAGTGTTATTGATAAAAATAGTGGAAATTTTCTCGCCGCGGTGGGCAACCTGAACGATTTCATCAACACCGATCGAGGCTAAATCGCCATCGCCCTGGTAGGTGAATACGAACTTGTCCGGACGAAAACGCTTAATTCCCGTAGCGACAGCTGGTGCACGGCCGTGGGCGGCTTCAGCGACATCACAGTTGAAATAATTGTAGGCCAGAACTGCGCAGCCGACAGGGGCGATGCCGATGGAGTCTTCCAGAACTCCGAGCTCTACCAAACACTCTGCAACGAGTTTATGGACGACGCCATGAGTGCAGCCTGGACAGTAATGAAGTTCGTTATTGGTTAAACCCTCAGATTTTTGATAAATCACTTTTTCACTCATAACTATCTCCCTAAAATTTTCTTAACTTCGTCCACGATTTCCTCAGCGGTCATAATCGCGCCGCCCTGGCGTCCGTAGAAGTGAACCTTTTGTTTTCCTTCAACCGCAATCTTGACATCATCAATCATCTGGCCGAGATTCAATTCAACGACGAGGATATCATCGCATTCAACTTCCTTGTAGGCCTCATATGGGAATGGCCAAAGGGTAATGGGGCGAATGATTCCGCAGTGAATTCCCTCTTTTTCCAGCTGTTCAATAGCGGTCCGGCAGATACGGGAAGTTGTCCCGTAAGCGGTAATGACAATATCGGCTCCCTTGACGTTTTGGGATTCGACCATCTTTTCATTCTTGATGATCTCATCATATTTATTCTGGTGCATTTTATTGGAAGCTTCCAGTTCGTCTGTGGACAGATACAGGGAGTTTACGATATTGCGCTGCTTCTTATTGCTCGCACCCAAGGACCATTCTTTCTCTGGCAGGCTCTTCGGATCAACTCCTCTTTCCGGGAATTGAACCGGTTCCATCATCTGACCGATCATCCCATCGCCAACGACCATGGTGGGGAGACGATATTTATCAGCGGTATCAAAAGCTTTCATAACCAGGTCCACTAACTCTTGAATGGATGCTGGAGAATAAACGACGCAGCGATAATCGCCATTGCCGCCGCCGCGGGTCGACTGAAAATAATCAGTCTGAGAAGGCTGGATGGAGCCAAGTCCTGGGCCGCCGCGCATCATGTTGACAATCACGACAGGCAGATCTGCTCCGGCGCAGTAAGAAATTCCTTCCTGCATCAGGGAGATGCCGGGAGAAGAGGAGGAGGTCATGACACGGGCACCCGCACCAGCGGCACCGTAAAGCATGTTAATTGCGGCAACTTCTGATTCTGCCTGTAAAAAGCAGCCGTCCTCATATTTGGGCAGTTCCTTTGCGAAGTACTCAGCCACTTCACTCTGTGGGGTAATCGGATAGCCGAAGAAATGACGGCAGCCGGCCTGAATAGCAGCTTCCGCTACGGCTTCATTGCCCTTCATTAATACTTTTTTCTCTCCTGATGGAGTCGTTGCTACACATTTAGCCATACTAGTCCTCCCGATAAACCGTAATAATAGAATCCGGACAACAAATTGCGCAGGTTCCACACCCTACGCACTTCTCCGGGTAAGCAGCAACGGCGGGTGAATAACCCTTAGCGTTGATAGCAGATTCGTCAATTGCTAAGGTCTTCGTGGGGCAAAAAGCGACACATAATCCACAACCTTTACAACGGTCTGTATCAAATACAACCCGTCCTTTTGCCTTTTTTGTTTCAGTTCCCATAGTTCCTCCTTTTCAGCGAACTCCTTCTCTAAATAGGCCTTCTAACAACCAAGCATTCCACCTAATCCTTAAATCATCCAATCTGAACGCAGATAGAGATGAATGGGAAAAAGCTTCTGCTTTACATCCTCACTCACGGCCGGATCTTCCTTGATCTGATTGACCACTGATTCAAGACCCACATGATATTTAATGGGTACGCCGGTCGTTTTGCTGACCTCTTCGGCCAGCTCTGCCCCTCTTAAAATATCTTCGGGCTTAGTTTCGCGCAACATATGCGTGGTATTTACAATATAGTCGACAGGTTTCCCTGAAAATGCCGCAATATTTTCCATAAATTCCTGGACCTTATCGGCTGTGCTCGTATCCTGACGGTTCGCATTCATGACATATAAGGTTTCCGTTTCGTTTTTAAGGAAATCCTTATAATATCGAAGTATCAGCGTCCCCTTAGGATCGCCGCCCGTGTCAACCACCGCATGATAGGCCTTATTTTGAAAGGGCACGACATTGCGGGCATCCAAAGCTGGAATATCCAGGGTGTCTGAGCTCTTTAGTGAGCTTGCTAAAAGCTCAATGTCATGTTCTTTAAAAACGTCGGCGATGCCGCGGACGCGGAAGTACATACTGATCGTGTCCAGGTCAATGATAGCGACAGGATTGTATTTTTTTCTCAGATAGATCGCATAGTTGGTTGCAAACTCGCTTTTTCCAGAACCGAGGTGCCCATATACTATGAAAATCCTCTTATCATCCTCCGTCATATCGGCCTCCCTCTATATATTAAACGTTTTCCTAAAGTTAAAAAGTGAAGAGCAGATTTTGAAAAAATTGTTAAATAATGATCATACTGCGGCGAAATGATCTTTATTTTTTCTCTGCTGGAACCTCACTAATATTAATAATATAAAAGATGAGAGAAATTGTAAAGACCTGGCTCCCATTCGATCCGGGCCCTTAATTTTTCTTAACATTCAGAGCTTTAAAAAGCTCATCCTGCATTTTTTCTTGTAAAACTGGCTGAATTTTCACTCCGGCATCCGCAGCCAAAGCCTCAATTTCTTCGGGCTTCTCCCGGTATTTTTTTCTCATTTCAATAAGAATATTCATGGTTTTATCATAATTTTCCGGATCCTGCAATTTTTTATATTCTTCGAGGATGTACTGATCTACACCCAGCTTGCACTGAGGATAAAAAATAAAATCGTTTTCCAGCTGGGCAAAAAGCTGGGCTGCCCGAAGACTAGAGCCGGCCGAAGAAAAAGGAAAGCCCTCCAGATCTTTTACAAAAAGCTTCAGCCGATCTTTTTCCTCCTGGGTGAGGGGCCTTTCTTCAGGAAGAACCTCTTCCGGAACCTTGCTTTCTTTAGAAGCCGACCGAGGATCATTTGCCTCAGAGGAAAGAGAAAGGTCCTCGGGAGCAACGGAAACCGGCTCCTGACCTGCAGTAATCTTTCCTTTTCCGGGTCCACAGGCTGAAAAAACTAGGACCATAGCAAGAAAGACCAACCAAATTTTCTTTTTCATTGTATGCTCCTTTCTGAGGGCGAATGAAGCGCCCATTCAGAAAAAAAAGAGGGCAATCAGCCCTCGTCAAAACCGGGGAAGCGAATGGATTCACCGGCTAAAAAGTGTACATGTAGATGCTGAACCGATTGGCCGCCGTCTTTACCACAATTGCTGACAATCCGGTAACCGGACCGATCAACACCCTCTTTCTTAGCCACCTTAATAATTGCCTGAATAATGTCCGCCATAATAGAGCCATCTTCAGAAAGGTCATTCAGAGAAGAGATGTGTTTTTTCGGAACAAAAAGATAATGAATTTTTGCCTTGGGATTGGTGTCTTTAAACGCAGTCAACCGATCATCTTCATAGACGATATCGGTGGGAATTTCATGATTAGCAAGCTTGCAAAAAATACAGTCTTCCATTTAAAGCCTCCTATAAGTTTAAGCTGAGCATGCGGCCAGATCCTGGAGCCAGCCGACCTTCCACTATTTGATTTTCCACGTGAAAATGCCGGGGAAGGCGAACTCGAATGTAATTGGTTGTATAACCCTCCAAAAAAGGCCCCCTCTTTTCACTTTCAAAAAGAACCCGTGCTTTTTTCCCCAGCTGATCCTTTAGAAAAGCCTCAGCCAGCTCTCTTTCCAGGGCTCCCAGCCTTCTCGCCCTTTCTTTTTTTATCTCAGGGCTCACCTGACAGGCAAAGTCAGCGGCAGGGGTTCCTTCCCTCCGGGAATAAGGAAAAACATGGACTTTCAAAAAACCAATTTCTCGGACAAAATTCAGGGTCCTTTGAAAGTCTTCCTCCTCTTCCCCGGGAAAACCTACAATGACATCCGTTGTCAGGCCCGCATCCGGAAATACTTCACGGATCTGATCTATCTTCTCCTTGTAAACCAGTGTATCATATTTCCGATTCATCCGTTTTAAGACCCGATCAGAACCGCTTTGCAGGGAAAGGTGAAAGTGATCGCAAAATTTTCCGGTATCTTTCAGACGTTTCAATTTTTCCGCCGTCACCCACCGGGGCTCAATACTAGAAAGGCGGATCCTTTGGATCCCCCTGATCATGGCCAGGGATTCAACCACATCAATTAGGTCCAGACCCTCCTTTCCCTCTTTTCCATAGCTTGCCACATGAATGCCGGTAAGGACGATCTCCTGAAATCCTCTTTGGGAAAGTCCCTTTGCTTCTTCAAGGAGAGATGAAAGCGGTCTGGAGGCAATATGACCCCGGGCATGAGGAATGATGCAATAAGAGCAGTACATATCGCAGCCTTCTTGAATCTTCAAGGCAGCCCTGGTATTGGAAAGCTCTGTGTGAATCGTTAAAGGGTCATAGGCCCTTACTTCTTCCAAATTGGGAACACGGACAATTTTTTCTCCGGTCTCCATAAATTCTTCGACGGCATCTACCAGAAAAGATCGGCCCTTGGTACCGATCACAACGTCCACTCCGTCCATGGCCAGAAGTTTTTCCGGCGCAAGCTGAGCATAACAGCCCACCACACAGACGACGGCCGCAGGATTTTTTTTCTTCAGCCGCCGAATCATCTTTCGGGACTTGGCATCTGAAATATGGGTTACGGAACAGGTGTTAATCACAAAGACATCGCAGGCTTCTTCTGTCTGAGCCGGCTGATAGCCCTTTTGAAGAAAAAGCTCTTCCATGGCTTCACTTTCATATTGATTTACCTTGCAGCCCAGAGTATGAAAAAGAAAGGTCTTCACCTTTAGCTCCTTCCCTCTTTCCGGAATTCCTTTTCTCTCTAAAAAAGGTCTTCCTCTTTCCTTCAAATAACGTAACTGCGGGAATCGGAACCTTTCCCGCCGCTCTTTCACGAAAAATTCTCGTCTTTTCCGTCAAAAAGATCTTTCACATTCTCCCAAAAGCTTTTTTTCTGGATCTCTATTTCTTCCCCCATCGTGTCTGAAAAGCGAATCAAGGCTTCTCTTTGTTCCTTCTTCAGCTTTTCAGGGACCTGAATACGAACGGTAAAGTAAAGATTTCCCGGCCTTCCCTTTCGAACATCTGCAATGCCCTTGCCTTTGAGGGTAAAACGGGTCCCTGTCTGGGTTCCGGCAGGAAGATCAAAGGCCTCTTTTCCGGTTAGCGTGGGAACTTGGATCGTATCTCCCAGAGCCGCCTGAGGAAAGGTGATCGGCATATCAAAATAGAGGTCCTTGCCGCGGCGCTGATAAAAAGAAGATGCTTTTACCCGAAGAACCACCATACAGTCTCCGGCGGCCCCCCCATGATAGCCGACATTGCCCTTTCCATAAAGGGGGATGATATTTCCGTCATCGACACCGGCAGGGATGTCAATTTCATAGGTCACTTTCTTTTTGATCTGGCCGGTCCCCTGGCATTCCTTGCAGGGATGGTCGATGATCATTCCGGTTCCCTGACAGCGGGAACAGGAGGCCTGATTGACCATGGTCCCAAAGGGAGTGCGGACGGTCCGGTTGATAACGCCTTTCCCCCCGCAATCCGGGCAGGTCGAACGAGAGGTTCCCGGCTCCATCCCCTCCCCCTGGCAATGGGGGCAGTTTTCCATTCGATCAAAATGGATCTCTTTTTTCACCCCGAAAACGGCTTCTTTAAAAGTGAGTTCCACGAAAACACGAATATCCGACCCCTGTCGGGTCTGGTTAGCCCGGGAAGATCCTCGGCCCATACCCATGCCAAAAAAATCTCCGAAAAGATCCCCGAAAATATCATTCATGTCAAAAGAGAAACCGCCTGCGAATCCGCTGGCACCCCCTCCATTTTCGAAGGCGGCTTCCCCATACTGGTCGTAAAGACTGCGCTTTTCATCATCCTGAAGAATCTCATAGGCATTGGATAGCTCTGCAAACTTTTCATGAGCCTCTTCATCACCGGGATTTAGGTCAGGATGGTATTTTTTCGCCTTTTGACGATAGGTTTTTTTAATGACTTCCTTGCTTGCTGTGCGCTCTACGCCCAGTACAATATATGGGTCCTTCAACTTATTCTCCTTCCTCATCTGTCCGAGACTTCATTATAGCTTTTCGGCCCTTGGAGAACAACGTCAGCCGCCGAATCTCTTTTTGCGGACCTTTTCACAGGCAAAAAGCCGGGCTTTTGCCCGGCCCTGCCTTATTCTTTTTAATCGGCCCTTTTCCTGTGATCAAATAGGTTTAATTGGCTTTTTTATCATCGTCATCGTCAACGACTTCATAATCCGCATCGACAACATCGTCCTTGGGCTGGCTGGACGGCCCGGCCTGTCCGGCCTGAGGGCCTGCTTGGCCTTGATTTGCGGAAGCCTTTTGGTACATTGCCTGTGAAACCTTATTGAGTTCATCTAAGAGAGCTTCGCTCTTTGTTTTGATCTCCTCAATACGATCGGAATCCTTGACAGTCTTAAGATCCTGAAGCTTTTCCTCTACCCGTTTTTTCTCTGCCTCATCCACTGCGCCGGCTGCTTCCTTCATCGTGGTTTCGGTCTGATAAATGAGAGACTCCGCCTGGTTTTTGGCCTCCACCAGGTCCTTTTTCTTTTTATCCTCGGCTTCAAACTGTTCCGCCTCATGGACCCGGCGGTTGATTTCTTCCTCAGTAAGGTTCGTCGAAGAAGTGATGGTGATATTCTGTGCTTTTCCGGTGCCCTTATCGACGGCCGTTACATTGACAATGCCGTTCGCATCAATATCAAAGGTCACCTCAATCTGTGGGATCCCTCTTCTTGCCGGTGGGATTCCCGACAGCTGGAACCTGCCTAAGGTGGTGTTGTCTTGGGCAAATTCTCGCTCACCCTGTAAGACGTGGATGTCCACGGTTGTCTGATTGTCAGCAGCCGTTGTAAAGACCTGACTTTTTTTGGTTGGGATGGTGGTATTTCTGGGAATGAGGATGGTCATGACCCCGCCAAGGGTTTCCAGGCCCAGGGACAGAGGAGTTACATCCAGGAGCAGAAGGTCTTTTACCTCTCCGCTTAAAACTCCCCCCTGAATCGCCGCACCCATGGCAACACATTCATCCGGGTTGATATCCTTTTGGGGATCCTTACCGGTCAGCTTTTTCACAGACTCCTGAACCGCAGGAATCCGGGTGGATCCGCCCACCAGCAATACCTTATCTAGGTCACTGGAACTGATCTTTGCATCGGCTAAGGCATCCCGAACCGGGTCTTCCGTCTTTTTGACCAAAGCAGAGGTCAACTCTTCAAATTTTGCCCGGGTAAGGTCCATATTAAGGTGGGCAGGCTGTCCGTTTACAGCCGTAATAAAGGGCAGACTAATGTTGGCGGTAAGGGCGGAAGAAAGTTCTTTTTTTGCCTTTTCCGCTGCATCCTTCAGCCGCTGGGCACTGGTGGGATCCTTCAGTAGATCCACCCCATTTTCCTTTTTAAACTGATCCGCGATATAGTCCATGACGACCTTATCAAAATCATCCCCGCCCAGCCGGTTGTTGCCGCGGGTTGCCAGCACTTCAAAGACTCCATCCCCAACTTCAAGGATGGACACATCAAAGGTGCCGCCGCCCAAGTCGTAGACCATGATCTTGGCCTGGCTGGTTTCCTTATCCATTCCATAGGCAAGGGCCGCCGCTGTGGGCTCATTGATAATTCTCTTTACTTCAAGTCCGGCAATCCTTCCGGCATCCTTGGTCGCCTGGCGCTGAGCATCCGTAAAATATGCCGGGACAGTAATCACCGCTTCTTTTACTTCTTCGCCCAGATAGGCTTCTGTATCCGACTTTAATTTTTGTAAAATCATGGCCGAAATTTCTTCGGGGGTGTAAGCCTTCCCGTCAATGTTAATTTTTCGGTCCGTTCCCATATCTCTCTTAATGGAGGCAATCGTTCGGTCTGGGTTCATGATTGCCTGACGCTTAGCCGTTTCTCCGACCAGACGCTCTCCATCTTTAGTGAAGGCAACCACCGAAGGGGTGGTCCGATTTCCTTCAATATTCGCAACAATCGTTGGGCTGCCGCCTTCCATAACAGCAACCGCAGAGTTGGTTGTTCCTAAATCAATGCCAATAATCTTGCTCATCATCTGACCTCCTCAGTCATTGGAAATATTTCTTATCCCTGTCCGGCCCTTTTTGAAAAGTGCCGGCATCAAGATGAATCCTTGTAATTTCTATATCATACTGGTTTACTTTGCCACTTTGACCATGGCAGGACGGACCAGTTTGCCGTTGAGCTTGTAGCCTCTTTGCAGGGTTTCAATCACCTTTCCGGATTCCAGCTCCTCGCTTTCTTCCATAAGGACTGCATGATGGAGGTTCGGATCAAATTCCTCCCCATCGGCGGTGAATTCTTCAACTCCGTTATCCTCCAATACCTTGGAAAGCTGTTGAAAGATCAATTCCATTCCCTCAAAGAAGTTATCGTGTTCCTTTTCGGTCGCAAGAGCCCGGTAAAAGTTATCCAAAACCGCAATAAGCTCAATAATGAGCTTTTCATTGGCAAATTGGACAAGCTCGGCCCGATCTCTTTCGACTCTTTTTTTATAATTCATAAACTCGGCCTGGACCCGGAGAACTTGATCTTTAAGTTCATAAAGCTCCTGGTCCCTCTTTTTGGCATCGTCCGATATTTCTGATCTCTCTTCCGACCTTTCGGGATCCCCTTGGCCATTGTTTATTAATTCTTCATCGGCTCTTGCCGTCTCTTCCTGGTCTGCCAGTTCAGCTTCGATTGTTTCTAGCTTTTCTTTCTGGTCCTTGGCCATCTCTACCTCCTTATTACTTACGCATGGTGATGGAATTGACGTACCTTCCCATCCGGGAAACATCATTCATCACCGTTCTGTAGGGCATAATAATGGGACCGATCACCCCGAGGGCCCCATGGAAATTCCCGCTGATTTTATAGGGCGCCACAATGAGAGTGGATTCCTGAAGCCAGTCGGGAAGATTCTCTGAACCAATCCGAACGGAAATCTCTTCCTGCCCTTCAAAGCTTTTCAGATAATTGACCATTTGCTTTTCCTGACGGAGCTGGTCAATAAAGAAGGTGATCTTTTCCGAATCTGCCTCCGGAGACTGGTAGAGTTTGGCCAGTCCCTCAATGATCATCGAAGGCTCCCGATGAGAGCGGATGATCTCCCGGATAATGGGAACCAGCTCACTGACAACATTTCCACAGACATATTCCCCGCTGAAAAAAGGGGAATGAAGAAAGTCGTCAATGTCAATCAAGGGTCGGTCTTCTAAAAGCTCGCTAAAGATTTCCCCTGCTCTTTTCAGCCGGGCCTCGGTGTAACCATCCGTAAGATGAACCAGCTCGGTATGAATGAACTTAGACCGAAAAACAAAGAGAATTAATACATTCTGGTCTGAGAGGGGGATAAAGCGGATCTTTTGAAGGATATCTTCTTCTCTGCCTGGAAGAAGAGCCAGGCTTGTGGTATTCGTGATATCTGAAAGAAAGGTCAGAACGGAAGAAATGAGCTTTTTGGGATCATTGGTCTCGCTGATTAAAGCCCGGGTGGGAAGCTGGGGAATGGAATCCTTGTCCCATCCTCTTTTCAAAATTTCATCAACATACCAGCGGAAGGCCTTTTCAGAGGGCACCCTGCCCGATGAGGTGTGGGTCTTTTCCAGGTAGCCCAGGGCTTCCAAATCGCTCATCTCGTTGCGGATCGTTGCCGCTGAAACATCCATCTGAAAATTTCTTTTCAGGGTCCTGGAGCCAATCGGTTCCCGGTCTTCTAAATAAGAACGGAGGACGGCCCCTAAGATAAAATATTTTCGATCATCCATCTCCATGGGCCATGCTCCTTTCCATTTGCTCCACAACTTGTTATCACTCTTCTTTCCTGAGTGCTAATGTAATAATAAAGGAATTTTGCTTTCCTGTCAAGGAATTTATAGAATCTTATGGATTTTCCTCACGGGGAAAAGCTGGGGCTGTTTTATTGCGGTTTTCTAAGAAAATAAGAAAATTTGTCAAAAAGAGATTTTGAAGGTCCAGTCCCCGGGGGCTCAGCCAAAGTCTTTCTGTGTCCCAATCCAGAAGTCCTTCTTCTCTCGCTTTTTTAAAAAAATTTCCTCCGTAGGAAAGAAGAGAGCATCCGTTTTTTCCCTCAAAGTCAGCGAAGTCCATTCCTCGGATTTTTCGAAGGCCCATCATGACCTGTTCAAAAAGATCATCTTCGGCCCTTCTCTTCTCCCGGATCCAGGAAATCTTTCCTTCCATTGCTTCTTTTACATATAAATGAAGATTTCTCGTTTCGGTAAATCTCTCTTTCCGGATATAAGAAGAAGCCCCCAGGCCCAGGCCCAGATACTCCTCCCCGGACCAATATTTTAAATTATGGATGGACTCTTCCCCTTCAAAAGCAAAGTTTGAAATTTCATAACGGCGATAGCCTAAGTTTTCCAGCCCCTCAAATGCCCTTTTCATCAAAAATAGCTCCTGGTCTTCCGTCAGGGGAACAATCTTTTTTTTGTCGATCCAGTATTTTAAGAGGGTTTTTTCTTCCACTATCAGGCCATACCAAGAGATATGGCCAGGGCGGGTTTTTTTTATAAAGGAGAGATCTTTATCAATATCCTCTTTCGTCTGCCCCGGCAGGCCATAGATATAATCAAAACTCACCCGTCGGATTCCTGCCTTTTGAAGGTCTTCCAGGTCCCGGCAGATTTCTTCTTCTCCGTAAAACCTTTTGCAGAGGGAAAGAAGGGATGGGTTTAGGGTCTGAAGGCCCAAAGAAATGCGGTTAATTCCCCCTTCTCTTAAACTTTCTATCTTATCCCCGGTAAGATCTCCCGGATTTGCTTCAAGAGTCCATTCCCGGGGCCCTCCTTCCGGGCCGAAGGGGACATATTTTCGAATCGCCGTCAGAAGCTTTTCCAAAAGAGGGGCCGGCAGGATGGACGGGGTCCCTCCCCCAAGATAGATCGTATCGACAAAATAGGGTTTAAAAAAGCCCCGGCGGGCAAAGGTTTCCAGTTCCCGGCACAGAGCTTCAATGTAAGGGGCTTTTAGGTCTTCTGCATGGGGAAAGGTCAAAAAGTCACAGTAGGAACATCTTTCCTTGCAAAAGGGAATATGAAGATAAAGGCCCAGGGGCCAGCGTGGATCAATCATTTTCATCATATTTGAGAACGGAGAGAAAGGCGGTCTTGGGGACCGAAACCGTTCCCACCTGCTGCATTCTCTTTTTGCCTTCTTTTTGTTTTTCCAAAAGCTTCTTTTTTCTGGAAATGTCCCCCCCATAGCACTTGGCTAAGACATCCTTTCGCACTGCAGAAACCGTCTCCCGGGCGATAATCCGTCCTCCCTGAGCGGCCTGGATCGGAATGGGGAATTGATGGCGGGGAATCTCCTCTTTGAGCTTCTGGCAGATCCTTCTTCCTTCGCTGTAGGCTCTGGATTCGTGGACAATCAGTGAAAGGGCATCCACAGGCTCTCCATTGATCAGAATATCCAGTTTGACGAGGTCCGATCTTTCATAATCTTTGATTTCATAATCGAGTGACGCATAACCCCGGGTCTTCGATTTTAAGGCATCAAAGAAATTATAGATGACTTCATTTAATGGAATTTCATAGTAAATTTCCACCCGCCGGGTATCCAGGTATTCCATGCTCTTGTAAATCCCCCGTCTCTCCTGGCAGAGGTCCATGACCGTACCCACAAAATCATTGGGAGTCAGCACAGAAACTTTGGCGATGGGCTCTTCAACATAATCATAAGCGGTGGGATCCGGGAAATCAGCCGGATTCTGGATTTCCACCACTTTTCCGTCGTGGTTATGAACCTTGTAGATTACCGAAGGAGCCGTGGAAATAATATCCAAGTTAAATTCTCTGGCCAATCTTTCCTGGACGATCTCCATATGAAGCATCCCCAAAAAACCACAGCGAAAGCCAAAGCCCAGGGCAATCGAGCTTTCCTTTTCAAAAACCAGGGAGGCATCGTTGACCTGGAGTTTCTCCAGGGCATCCCGGACCGAATTAACGCTTTCTGTTTCTGAAGGGTAAATACCGGCGTAGACCATAGGAAGAACCTCATGGTAGCCAGGCAGGGGATCCTTTGCTGGGTTTTGAGCATCGGTGAGCGTATCGCCCACCCGGGCATCGCCCACGGTTTTAATTGCGGCGACAACATATCCGACATCCCCGGTAATCAGTTCTTCCGTAGGGACATGGGTCCCCGCATTATAGCCCACTTCATCGACCAGGTACTCTTTTCCTGTCGCCATAAGGCGGATAGTCATCCCCGGCCGGAGAGCTCCGTCAATCACCCGAACAAAAAGGACAACTCCCTTGTAAAAATCATAGTAGGAATCAAAAATCAGAGCTTTTAACGGCCCATCGGCTTTTCCTGCAGGCGGAGGAACATTTTTCACAATGTCTTCCAAAACATCCCCGATATTTACCCCGTTTTTTGCCGAAATAAGGGGAATATCGTCCGTGTCAAAGCCCAAAACTTCCTCAATCTCTTCTTTAGTAAATTCAACATCCGCCGATGGAAGATCAATTTTGTTAATCACAGGAAGAATTTCAAGGTTCTGGTCCATCGCAAGATAGGTGTTTCCCAGAGTCTGGGCTTCCACTCCCTGGGAGGCATCTACGATCAATATCGCTCCCTCGCAGGCCGCAAGGGATCGGGAAACTTCATAATTAAAATCCACGTGTCCCGGTGTGTCAATCAGGTTTAAGACGTAGACTTTCCTATCTTTAGCCTGGTAAAAAAGCTTGACGGCCTTGAGCTTGATGGTGATTCCCCTCTCCCTTTCAAGGTCCATGGAATCCAAAATCTGTTCTTTCATTTCTCTTTTTGTTACCGTGCCCGTATCCTCAATAAGGCGGTCGGCCAGAGTGGATTTCCCATGGTCAATGTGGGCAATAATGCAAAAATTTCGAATTTGTTCACTTTGATAGGACATTTTAAATCCCCCCCATTCGGCTCAGTGGCAGGTAACGGAAAAAGGCATGCCCTTTAATGGCGCTCGCCTCAATCGGGCCGAAGGCCCGACTGTCTCGGCTGGCTCCTTCCGCTCGGTTATCCCCTAAAACAAATACCTGGCCTTTTCCCACATACCATTCCTTTTGATCTGAGGTATGGGTATAGGCTGTTCCCGTATAGGGT
>CAMYOR010000009.1 GCA_947278105.1 uncultured Tissierellia bacterium | reverse complement strand
CCGGGCGGCATCATTAAAAGAGAAGGAAAAATCCACGTTTCCAACGTTCTTCTCTACGATACGAAAGAAAAGCGCGGCGTCCGCACGAAAATGGAAAACCGAAACGGCAAAAAAGTCCGGGTTTCTGTAAAAAGCGGCGAAGCCTTTGACAAATAAGGGGGCAAGCAATGACCGCAAGATTAATTGAGAAATACGAAAAAGAAGTAGTGCCTGCTCTGATGAATGAGTTCCACTATGACAATGTCATGCAAGTGCCCAAGCTGGAAAAGATTATTATCAACATTTCCGTTGGCGAAGCGAAGGAAAATCCCAAGGCCCTGGAGAGCGCGGTTCAGGATTTAACGACCATTGCCGGGCAAAAGCCAATTATCATCAAGGCAAAAAAATCCGTCGCAAACTTTAAGCTTCGTGAAGGAACTCCCATTGCGACCAAGGTCACCCTCCGCAGAGACAAGATGTACTATTTCTTCGACAAGCTGATCAGCATCGCCCTTCCCCGAGTCCGTGACTTCCGCGGGATTTCCGATACCTCCTTCGACGGCCGCGGCAACTATGCCCTGGGCGTGAAGGAACAGCTGATCTTCCCAGAAATCAACTACGATGAAATCGACGCCATCCGCGGAATGGACATCATCATTGTGACCACCGCAAAGACCGACGAAGAAGCGAAGGCATTTTTATCCTACATGGGAATGCCTTTTGTAAAGAGATAGGAGGAGCGAATGGCAAAAAAGTCAATGATCGCCAAGCAAAAGAGAAAGCCAAAGTTCTCCACCCGTGCTTACACTCGCTGCAGTATTTGCGGCCGTCCACATTCGGTGCTTCGTAAGTACGGAGTTTGCCGGATCTGCTTCCGCGAGCTGGCCTATAAGGGAGAGATCCCCGGCGTAAAAAAAGCCAGCTGGTAATAGGACAGGAGGAAGAGACTATGATGACTGATCCGATCGCGGAAATGCTCACTCGCATCCGCAACGGCAACATGAAAAAGCATGAATCGATCCAGGTTCCCGCTTCAAATATGAAGAAAAATCTCGCTCAGATCCTCTTGGATGAGGGCTATATCAAAGGATATAACGTCACCGAGGACAACAAGCAGGGAATCATTTCCATTGACCTCAAATATGTGGACGATCAAAGAACCATCTCCGGCTTAAAGAGAATCTCCAAGCCGGGCCGCCGGGTTTATGTCGGCGTTGAGGATATTCCCCGGGTCTTGGATGGACTGGGAATTGCCATCCTCTCCACTTCCAAAGGGGTGATGACCGATAAGCAGGCCCGTCAGCTGGGTGTTGGCGGCGAAGTCCTCTGCTATGTCTGGTAAGGGAGGAGAGCAGGATGTCAAGAATTGGTTTAATGCCGATTTCCATTCCCCAGGGAGTGGACATTTCGGTAGATAATAGTAACTTAGTGACCGTCAAGGGCCCCAAGGGAACCCTATCCCAGCCGATCTCCAAGATTTTCAAAATTGAAATCGAGGACGGGGAGCTGAAGGTCGTCCGGCCCGACACGGAAAAAGAAACCCGGTCTTTGCATGGAATGTACCGGTCCCTGATCGCCAATATGGTGGAGGGAGTGACCCAAGGATATTCCAAGACCCTGAAAATCGAAGGCACCGGCTACCGGGCCTCAAAGGATGGAAAAAACCTGGTGATGTTCCTGGGCTATTCCCATCCCATTAATATCGCAGATACCCAGGCCGTTCAAACGGAGGTCCCCGATGAACACACCATCATCATCCGCGGGATCGACAAGCAGCAGGTCGGCAATTTTGCAGCCAATGTTCGCAAATGGCGTCGCCCCGAGCCCTATAAAGGCAAGGGACTCCATTACGAGGGCGAACATATTCGCCGCAAGGAAGGCAAAACGGGTAAATAAAGGAGGGCGTAAATGGCTAAATTTAATAAGAGCGCACAAAGAAAGCTTCGTCATCAGCGCGTTCGTCGGAAAATCGCCGGGACGCCTGAAAGACCTCGTCTGTCCATCTATAAGAGCAATATGAACATCTACGCTCAGGTGATTGATGACAGCCAGGGAAAGACACTCGTTTCGGCATCGACATTGGATAAGGAGTGCCCGGCCAAGGGCGCAAACATAGAATCCGCCAAAGAAGTCGGAAAGCTTCTTGCTGAGAGAGCTTTAGAAAAAGAAATCAATAATGTCGTCTTTGACCGTTCCGGTTACCTCTATCACGGAAAAGTGAAGGCCCTGGCCGAGGCTTGCCGTGAGGCGGGGCTGAAGCTGTAATTGGAGGAGAGAGATTATGCGTAAAAAAGACCGCAGGCAATCTGAGCTTGAGGAAAAAGTAGTTTATATCAATCGTGTCTCCAAGACGGCAAAAGGCGGACGTACAGGACGTTTCACCGCCCTGGTCGTCGTGGGCGACGGAAAGGGCAAGGTAGGAGTTGGGACCGGCAAGTCTTTGGAAATTCCCGAAGCCATCCGCAAGGGCTCCGATGAAGCCAAAAAATCACTCGTGAAGGTCCCCGTCGTCGGAACCACCATTCCCCATCAAATGGTCGGACACAGCGGAGCCGGCTCCGTCCTTCTGATGCCGGCAAAAGAAGGAACCGGGATCATCGCCGGCGGCCCGGTCCGTGCCGTCTGTGAGCTTGCCGGGATCACCGATGTCCGTGCAAAGGTTCTGGGCTCCCATAACGCCCACTCTATCGTCAACGCAACCTTGGACGGCTTACTGAAGATGAAAACCGCCGAAGAAGTTGCCCACCTCCGCGGAAAAGCGGTGGAAGAGATTTTAGGTTAGGAGGCTGAAGATGGGAAAATTAGCAATTACTTTAAAAAAATCCTTTATTGGCCGTCCTGACAAACAGATCGCCATTGCCAAAGGCCTGGGACTGACCAAGGTGGGCCAGACCGTTATTCACGAAGACAACAGCTCCATCCGCGGCAGCATCCACAAGATCGATTTCATGCTGGACGTAGCTGAGCAGAAATAGGAGGTTCTCTATGAAACTTCACGAATTAAAACCGGCCCGGGGCGGAGCGGCGAAGGCCAACAAGCGTTTGGGCCGCGGCACCTCTTCGGGGCACGGCAGATACTCCACCCGTGGACGCAACGGCCAAAACCAACGTTCCGGCGGCGGCGTTCGCCCGGGCTTTGAAGGCGGTCAGCTGCCTTTATTCCGGTCCGTCCCCAAGCATGGGTTTACGAACATTTTTTCTAAGAAATTCGCCCAGGTGAACGTCTGTGACTTGAACCGCTTTGAAAACGGCCAGGTCGTGGATGCCGAAGCTCTGGTCGAAAGCGGCCTGATTCATAAAAGTGAACTGGTCGATGGCCTGAAGATTTTAGGCAATGGAACTTTGGAAAAGGAACTGACCGTGAAGGCTCAGAAATTCTCAAAGGCGGCCGAGGAGAAGATTGTACAGGCCGGCGGGAAGGCTGAGGTGATTTAATGCTAGCCACGCTCAAGAATGCATGGAAGAATAAAGATACCAGGGACCGGATGATTTTTACGGCCCTTATGGTGGTGGTTTTGCGCTTGGGAAACTCCCTTCCCATTCCTTATGCCAATATCGAGCTGATTCGCGCGATCTATAATTCCGCAGCCGGCAGTCTCTTGGGCATTCTGAATATGATTTCGGGTGGCGGCCTGGCCAACCTTAGCGTATTTGCTCTCGGGGTCGGCCCCTACATCACGGCCGCAATCGTAATCGAGCTTCTCGTCTTCGCGATTCCCTCCCTGGAAGAATTATCCAAGCAAGGGGAAGAAGGCCGGGAGAAAATTGGAAGAATTACCAAATACCTGGGCGTTGCCCTTTCCTTTCTCCAGGGTTTTGCCCTGGTTCAGGGGATTTTTGGAGATGCCTTTGCCTCCGGCGGGAACCTTCAAAAATTTATCGCCATCCTCGTCATGGTGGCAGGGGCCCAGTTTGTCGTCTGGATCGGAGACCTGATTACTGACCATGGCGTAGGAAACGGCGTTTCCTTCATCATTTTCATGGGAATTGTCGCCGCCATGCCGGGTCATTTCTTCCGTCTGACCCAAATGGCCATCGCCGGCCAGCTCAATTGGCTGGTCTACATCCTGATGATCCTGATCTTCTTTGCCGTCGTCGTGATTACGGTCCTTCTGAATGAAGGGGAGCGCAAGGTTCCGGTTCAGTACGCCAAGCGCGTTGTCGGCCGAAAGATGTACGGAGGTCAGGCCACCCATATTCCCATTAAGGTCAATATGGCGGGCGTTATGCCGATCATCTTTGCCTCGGCTCTTTTGGCCCTGCCTCAGACCATAGGTCTGATCTTCGGAGGGGGATTTTCCGCCTTCGTCCATAAATGGTTAACCCCGAACAACTGGGCGGGCGTTTTATTTGAAGGCCTCCTGCAGGTGGTCCTGATTATCGCCTTCGCCTATTTTTACAATTCCATCCAGTTTAACGCTTACGAGCAGTCCAAGAACCTCCAGCAGTCGGGCGGCTTTATCCCCGGAATCCGTCCGGGAAGGCCTACCACCGACTACCTGCGCAGGATCGTCTCAAGAATTACTCTGATTGGAGCCATTGTCCTGGCCTTCCTCTCGATTCTTCCGACCGTCGTCATGCAGGTCTTCCACGTTTCTCTGGGATTTGGCGGCTCTTCCATCATCATCGTCGTCAGCGTCGTCCTGGAGCTGGTGCGCGCAATGGAAGCAAGACTTCAGATGCGTCATTACAAGGGATTCTTAAACCGCTAAAATTCGCTTAGAAAGGAGTCGAGATGAGACTAGTGCTTTTAGGACCTCCGGGAGCGGGAAAGGGAACCCAGGCCATGAACCTGGTGGATCAATATGGTCTGGTCCATGTTTCTACCGGTGATCTCTTCCGCGCCAACATTAAAAACAACACCGACCTGGGGAAAAAGGTCAAGGCCTATCTTTCTTCAGGAAAGCTTGTCCCCGATGAGCTGACCATTGCCCTGGTCTGGGATCGTCTGGACCAGGAGGACACAAAAAAAGGCTATCTTCTGGACGGCTTTCCCAGGACCATTGCCCAGGCCCAAGCCCTGGACCGGGGACTGGAAGAACGGGGAGAAAAAATCGACGGGGCGGTCTGCATTGATGTTCCCAGCGAGGTCTTGATTGAGAGACTGGCAGGAAGAAGGGTTTGCCCCGAGTGCGGAGCCTCCTATCACATCAAGGACAATCCGCCCAAAAAAGAAGGAATCTGCGACCGGTGCGGGGCAGCGCTTGAACAGCGCAAGGATGATACCGAAGAAACCGTCAAAGACCGCATTGATGTTTACCACAAAAACACCGAGCCTTTGATCGACTTCTATCAAAAGCAGGACAAGCTGATAAAAATAAACGGCAACCAGGGCGTCGACCAGGTCAGCCAGGAAATTTACAAGGCCCTAGACCCATTCGTATGACTCAAGAAAGCCGAATGAAAGAGCCCTGCCCACTTCAAACAGGCCAGATTGTCCGCTCCAAGGCCGGACATGACAAGGGCCGGGTCCTCCTGGTCTTGAGGATCGTAGATGCCAAGCATGTCATGGTGGTGGATGGACGCACGAGGACTTTGGAAAAGCCCAAGAAAAAGCGGACCATTCACCTGCAGCCATTCTGCCGGGTGCTTGAAGATTTTTCAGCTCAACAGCAAAGACCGGATTTTACCAATGCCTGGATCAGAAAGGCCCTGGAGCCTTTCAAGTTCGGAGAGGAGAGCGAATGTCATCCAAAGATGTCATAGAAGTTGAGGGCGTCGTAAAGGAACGTCTGCCCAATGCGATATTCATTGTTACCTTGGATAACGGCCACGATGTCATGGCACATATTTCGGGAAAACTGCGGATGAACTATATTCGCATCCTGGAGGGAGATCATGTCACAGTTGAGCTGTCACCCTATGATCTAACCAAGGGCAGGATCACCTGGAGAAAAAAGTAGGAGGAAGTCATGAAAGTTCGACCATCAGTCAAGAAGATGTGTGATAAATGCAAGATCATCAAGCGCAAAGGCCGCGTGATGGTGATTTGCGATAATCCAAAGCACAAACAACGTCAAGGATAAACGGGGGTGAAGGATTTTGGCACGTATTGCAGGTATTGATTTACCAAAAGATAAAAGAGTGGAGATTGGGCTGACCTATATTTTCGGCATTGGCCGGTCTCGCTCCAATGAAATTTTGACCAATGCAAAGGTCAATCCCGATACTCGCGTTCGGGACCTTAGCGAAGAAGAAGTACAGCGCATTCGCGAACAGGTGGTTCAGTATCACCTGGAAGGCGATCTGCGCCGGGATGTTTCTCTAAACATCAAGCGCCTGCGTGAAATCAACTGCTACAGAGGCATCCGTCACAGGAGAAATCTGCCGGTTCGCGGGCAGAACACCAAGAACAACGCCCGGACACGAAAAGGCAAGAGAAAGGTGGGAGGTAAGAAATAATGGCCCAGAAGAAAAAGACGGCTCGCCGCGAGAAAAAGAAAAAAGTGAACCGGGGAGTATTGAACGGAAAAGCCCATATTATTTCCACCTTCAACAACTCCATTGTCACCATCACCGACATGAATGGGAACGCGATTTCCTGGGCATCCTCCGGCCAGCTAGGCTTTAAGGGCTCCAGAAAATCCACGCCTTATGCCTCTCAGATGTGCGCCGAAGAGGCCGCCAAGAAGGCCGTGGACCAGGGCTTAAAGTCCGTTGAGGTCTATGTCAAGGGCCCTGGAGCCGGCCGTGAATCCGCAATTCGCGCCCTGGAAACCAGCGGACTGGCGGTGACCCTCATTAAGGATGTCACCCCCATTCCTCACAATGGCTGCCGTCCGCCGAAGAGAAGAAGAGTGTAAGGGAGGTTTTTATGTCAAGATATACAGGAGCCATCTTAAAACGCTGCCGCGCACTCGGGATCGAACCTCAGGTCGTGGGCATCAACAAAAAATCCAGAAGAAATCCAGACCAGCGCCGCCGCAAGCTCAGTGATTACGGGGTCCAGCTCCAGGAAAAGCAGAAGGCGAAATTCATCTACGGAATGACCGAAAAAGCCTTCCGCCATCTCTATTCCCGGGCGGAAAGAATGGAAGGGCAGACCGGCTGGAACATTTTAAAGCTTTTGGAAATGCGCTTTGATAATGTCGTCTATCGGATGGGCTTTGCAACAACCCGGGCCCAGGCCCGTCAGCTGATCGTCCACGGACACTTTACTGTCAACGGGGAAAAATGTGATATTCCATCCATGACCCTGAAGGTGGGGGATGTCGTGGGCCTGAAGAGACGGTCCCGCAGAAACGGCTTTTTCAAAGAGAACAAGGACAATCTCTGGAATCAAGTACCCTGGGTGTCTGTGGATCCGGAAAAAATGCAAGGAAAGGTCATTGCCGAGCCGGCAAGAGAAAACATCGATTATCCTATCGAAGAAACTCAGATCGTCGAGCTCTACTCCAAGTAATTTTTTCATGACAGACTATCGACAATTAAAAAATACAGGAGGCTTGTTCCATGGTTAACGCACTCAATACAAAAGTTGAAATTCTGGAACTGGATGAGAAAAATCACTATGGCAAGTTCAGTTTGTCTCCTTTAGAGCGCGGCTACGGCACGACGATCGGAAACTCTCTGCGCCGTGTCCTCTTGTCGTCTCTGCCTGGTACGGCGATTTGTTCGATCAAGTTTGACGAGGGCGTTCCTCACGAGTTCACGACGATCCCCGGGGTGATCGAAGATGTCCCCGAGATCATCCTCAACATTAAGGGAATTGCCATCAAAAGGCTTCAGGGGGAGGGGGATGTCCACCTTCGGCTGGATGTCGACGGGCCTAAAATCGTTACTGCCCGGGACATTCAGGAATGCTCGGAGCTGGAGATCGTCAACAAGGATCATTACCTTTGCACGGTCAACTCCCAAGGCTCCATCCACATGGATCTGATGGTCATCGACGGGTCCGGCTACCAGCTGGCCGATGCCAATAAAGACGATGATGACCCCCTTGGGACAATCGCCGTCGACTCTCTTTTCACCCCGGTCCAGAAGGTCAACTTTGAGGTTCAAAATACCCGCGTTCAGCAAATTACGGACTATGACAAGGTAATCCTGGAGGTTTGGACCAACGGGACCATCAGTCCCCAGGAGGCCATTGCCGCCGGCTCTGAAATCCTGATTGAGCACTTCACCCTCTTTACCGAGCTTCCCGAATACGTGTATGACGAGGAAGAAGAGGAAGAGCCGGAGGTGGATGAGAAAGACCTGGTCCTTCAAAAGCCTATCGAAGACCTGGACCTTTCCCTGCGCTCTTATAACTGTCTTAAGCGCGCAGACATCCACACCCTGGGAGACATACTCAGCTGGGAAGCCTCAGACCTTGCAAAAATCCGCAACTTCGGCAAGAAATCCTATGCAGAAGTCAAGGACACCGTGGAGTCTTATGGTTTTGAGCTGAAAGATACCAAAGTAGAGTAATAAGGAGAAAGAAATTGGCCACACAAAGAAAATTAGGCAGAAGGACGGATCACCGGACCAGCCTTCTTCGCAACCAGGTCCGCTCCCTTTTTGATCACGGAAGAATTACCACCACCCTCACCCGGGCCAAAGAAACCCGCAGAGAGGCTGAGAAGCTGATCACCCTGGCAAAAAGAGGTGATCTTGCCGCCAAAAGAAGGATTTCCTCCTATCTTTTTGACGATGACAAGGCTTCCCGCAAACTCATCGAAGAGATCGCTCCCACTTTCAAGGACCGCCAGGGCGGCTATACCCGGATTTTAAAGCTGGGTCCCCGCCGGGGAGATTCCTCGGAAATGGCCATTTTAGAGCTGGTTGGCTACGAGCCTAAAAAGCCTGAAAAAAAGGACAAGTAGCAGGAGCTGGGCCAAAAGGCCCCCCGAAAACGAACAGTCATCCTTCTCCCTTCAAGAATCCAAAGCCAGTTTTCGGCTTTTGGGTATAGAATGGAGAAGGATTTTTTTACTATTTAAAGAAAGAAGGCGCTGACCTTGGAAATCTTATTTCAGGACCCCTTTCAGACCGACCTTCAGGGGAATGGGAACCGGAAAAAAACAGGGATTCAAACCAGCTTAATGGGCCTTGGGGGAAATCTCATCTTGGCAGCCAGCAAGATCATCACCGGCTTATTTCTCCATTCCCTGTCCATTTTTGCGGACGGAATGAATAACCTGGCTGACTCCGGCTCCTCCTGCATCACCCTGCTTTCTTTTTTTATTTCCGCCCGCCCGTCTGACCAAAAGCACCCCTTTGGCCATGCCCGGTTTGAATACATCGCCTCTTCCGTGATCTCGGTCCTGATTATCTACTTCGGATTTTCTGTCTTCCGGGAGGCCCTGAAAAGGATCCAAAGCCCGGTCATTCTCCCGATGACCTGGATCACCGGGGGGGTTTTAGTCTTTTCGATTGCCGTCAAAATTGCCATGGCCATCTTTTACAGGAAAAGAAGCCAAAAGCTGGACTCCTCTGTCCTGGAGGCCGCCGCCGCCGATGCCCGCTCGGATGTCCTTCTGACCTCGGTGATCCTTTTCACTTCGATCCTCTCTCCGCTTTTAAAGATTGCCCTGGACGGCCCCGTCTCCCTTCTGGTCGGCCTGGTGATTGTGAAGGCAGGGGCAGAAATCCTCTTTTCCAACTTTGACCGGCTCATGGGAAAGGAGCCTGACCCGGATTTTATGGAGGAGCTCAAAAAGGAGATTTCCGCCTATCCTGGGGTCCTGGGCCTCCACGACCTGGTCGTCCATGACTATGGGCCCGGCCAGCAGGTTGTGACCTGCCATGTGATGGTAGATGGGGCCGGGACCCTGACCGAGACCCACGATCAGATGGATCGGATTGAAAGAGACCTTTTGAAGAAAAGGGGCATCCTTCTGACCATCCATATGGACCCGGTTGTCCTGGATGATCCCAGCCTTCACGCCATGGAAGGGATGATCGAGAAGATGGTTCACGAGGTTGACCCTGCCTATTCCCTTCACGACCTTCAAATCCGAAAGACTGCCAGCCTCCGGCGGATCTCCTTTGACCTAGTGATTCCATGGAGGGAGGGGAGAGCGCAAGAAGAGGAGAAGGAGGCCCTCCAGAAGGTCCGTGACCGGCTGACCCACTCCTTTTCTTCCTTCGAACTCTATGTGAACATTGATCACGGCGAAAGAAAGTGAATTCCCTTCGCCTTTTCTTTCCCATTCTTATATAATGGAAAAAGTGACAGCAGAGGAAAAAAGGAGTCTTCTATGGCGGAAAAAACCAGTCAGGAAACTGAGAAAAAAAACAAAAAATCCACTCCAAAAGAACAGTCGGTAAAGAAAGGGCTGGATCCAAGGGCTTTTCTTTGGATCTTCCTGTGCCTGCTTTTGCTTTACTTTGCAGGGGTCTACCTCTTCTCCCGCATCACCTATCCCCGAACGACCATCAACGGAGAAAGCCGGCCCTTCTGCCGGATCGGGGAGGTCGTTCGCCCCGGAAAACTCGATACGCCCCTGACTGTCGAAGGGCGGGACGGACAAAAGGCCCTGGTCAGCGGGAAAGAGATTGGCTTAAAACTTGAGCCAATGGGAAACCCCGTCTTCCAGAATTCCTTCGCCTGGCCCCGAGACCTCCTTCGCCCTCATCCCTATCATGTGACCTATAAGACCGATTATAACGAAGATGCGCTCAGCCAGATCATTCAGAAGGGTGGCTTTAAACCCGACGGCCCCCTGCCGGTCGACGCGAAGCTTTTGGTCGATGATCAGGGCATCCGCATTCAGCCGGAAGAGCCCGGGGACCATATTGACGGCGACCGGCTGAAAAAGGAAGTGATTGAGGCCCTGACCGCGAACCGGAAGGTCCTGGATGTCCGCAACCTCTATGCCCTCCCCAAAAAAACCAAAGAAGATCCGTCGATCGTCAAGGGCTATAAGATCCTTAAGAAATACGAAGGAACCCGGATCACCTACGACCTTGTCGATCGAAAATATCAGTTCGGCATTAAGGAAATCGCCGACTCCCTGGATATGAATGAGGACGGGACCGCAAACTGGAACGACAAGGCCCTGACCGCCTGGGTTCAGAAAATGGCCCGGGAAACCGACACCTACGGGAAGGAACGCAAATTTAAGACCAACGAAGATAAGGAAATCACCGTTCCCCCCGGCATCTACGGCTGGCAGATCCAGGTCGATAAGACCGCCAAAGCCCTCAAGGATGCCTTAAACGAGGGCGGAGAAAAAGACCTGGATCCCGTCTATAAGAATGCGGGCCTAGCCCGGGGGGCCAACGATATTGGGGACACTTATATTGAAATTGACCTTTCCAAGCAGCAAATCTGGTGCTATATGAAGGGCAAGGAGCTCTTTCACGGGGATGTGAAGTCCGGAGCGGTCAACCATTTTGCTGAGACCCCCGTCGGGGTCCATAAGATCTGGTCCCATGAAAAGGGAAAAAGTCTGAAGGGGACCCGCAAGGATGGAAGCACCTATGACCTTCCCGTGAAATATTGGATGCCCATTAACTACGGAGGGGTAGGCCTTCACGATGCCTCCTGGACCAAAGACTTTGGCGGCACCTACTATATCAAAGACGGGTCCAATGGCTGCATCAACCTGCCGGAGGCCACCGCCAAATTTATCTTTGAAAACTTCCCCAACAATACCCCTGTGGTGGTTTATGAGTCCACGACCCATTATTCCCCCAAGGATAAGACCTTTTAAGAAAACCCTCCATGGCCAGGGGCAAAAGGGGAGGGAAGCACAATTGAAAAGGAAACCTTTTCAAAGGGATGATTTTAATGGAAGCATTTTCAAAGAAGCATTTTTTAAGAAGCAACTTTAAAGGAAGTCTATTCCTTTTCAATCAAAGTTTTTTGCGGAGAACCAAGGCATGAAAGAAAAAAATCAAGGGGCCGGTCAGCCGCCTCAGGAAGGGAGGGATGTTTCCGACACCCCCTGGGCGATCGAAACAGAAAATCTCTCCTACGCCTATCCTGTTTTTGAAAACGAAGAACCGGTCATGGTGCTGAAAAATTTCAGCCTGCAGATAAAAAAAGGATCTTTTGTGGCCATCCTGGGCCATAACGGGTCGGGCAAGTCCACCCTTGCCCGTCTTTTGAATGCCCAGATGATGCCCACGGAAGGAAGGATCCGGATCTTGGGCATGGATACCCGAGAAGAAGCCAAGCTCTGGGACATCCGGTCCCGGTGCGGGATGGTCTTTCAAAACCCCGACAATCAGATGGTCGCTTCCATCGTAGAAGAAGACGTCGCCTTTGGCCCGGAAAACCTGGGCATTCCGAACCCGGAGCTTCGAAACCGGGTGGACTTTGCCCTGGATGCCGTGGACATGTCCCCCTATAAAAAGAGGGCCACCCATGAGCTTTCCGGGGGACAAAAGCAGAGGGTCGCCATTGCGGGCGTCCTGGCCATGAAGCCCGATTGCCTGGTCATGGATGAGCCGACGGCAATGCTGGATCCGATCGGCCGCCGGGAGATCCTTCAGACCATTGACTACCTCAATCACCAGCAAAAAATGACCATTCTTTTGATCACCCACAACATGGAAGAAGCGGTCCATGCGGACCGGATTGTCGTCCTCAATGACGGGGAAATTGCCCTAGACGGAAGTCCCCGGGAGGTTTTTTCAAGGGTTTCCATGATGCGGAACCTAGAGCTGGACGTTCCCCAGGCCACTGAGCTTTCCTACCTCCTCCATGAGGCGGGCTATGAGATTCCCGGGGACCTTCTGACGGTCCGGGAAGTGGTGGAGGCCCTCCTATGATCGAATTTGAAAAAGTTTCCTTTTCCTACAACCAGGACTCCCACCACCCGGTAAAAGCCCTGGAAGATATAAGCCTTACCATTGGCGATCATGAATTTATTGGTCTCCTGGGCCATACCGGCTCGGGGAAATCGACCCTGGTCCAGCACATGAACGGCCTTTATTTTCCGACCTCCGGGACCGTGAGAGTCAATGGGATCTGCACTTTCGATGAGAATGCTGATCTCCGAGCCCTCCGCCAGCAGGTAGGACTGGTTTTCCAGTATCCGGAGGACCAGCTCTTTGAGGAAACCATCTATAAGGATATCGCCTTTGGCCCGAAAAACCTCGGCCTTTCCGACGAAGAGATCGACGGCCGGGTCCGCCGGTCCATGGAAATGGTCGATATGGACTTTGAAAAAATGAAGGACCTTTCTCCCTTTGATATTTCCGGCGGTCAAAAAAGGCGGGTCGCCATCGCGGGCGTCCTGGCCCTGGAACCCGCTTACCTGGTTCTGGATGAGCCGACCGCCGGCCTCGACCCCCACGGGAGAAATGAGATTCTCTCTGAAATTTACCGCCTTTACCAGGCCAGCCCCAAGATGACCATCATCCTGGTCACCCATTCCATGGAGGATATTGCGGGCCTGGCCAGCCGTCTTATTGTCATTGACCAGGGAAGGGTCACGATGGACGGGGCCCCCCGGGAGATCTTTTCCCGGGAAGAGGACCTGGAGGCCATCGGCCTGGCCGTCCCTCAGATCACAAAGATTATGCGCCTTTTAAAGGCCGGGGGCCTTCCGGTCGACGAAAAGTCCCTGACGGTCGAAGAGGCGGCGGAATCTCTGAAAAAGGCCCTGGGCCCTGTCCAAAATTCCAGCCCTGCCGGGGATCCTGCCGGCCCTGACAGCCTTGCCGGAAATCTTGCCGGGGCCAATGCCGCAAACCCTGTTGGGAACCCTGCTGCAAACCCTGCCGGGGCCAACTTCAGGAAGGAGGCCGCCCATGAATAGCCGGGTTCTTTTAGGCCAGTACATTCCGGGCGATTCCCTAATCCACCGGCTGGATCCCCGGGCAAAGATCTTCCTTACCTTTGTTTTCATGGTCATCTGCTTTTTGATTGACTCCTTCCTGGGCTATGGGATCTCCGCCCTCTTCCTGCTCCTGATCATCCTCGTCTCCGGGGTTCCCATAAAAATGGTTTTCCGGGGCCTCAAGCCCATTTTCGCCATTTTGATCTTTACCACCCTCATCAATATGTGGACTACGCCGGGGAAGGTGGTCTGGTCCTGGTGGATCTTCAAAATTTCCAGAGAAGGCTTTTGGAAGGCCCTTTTTATCGCCCTCCGGATTACCCAGCTGGTCACCGGAACGACCCTTCTGACCCTGACAACAAGCCCTCTCCAGCTCACGGATGGCCTCGAAGCCATTTTCTCCCCCCTCAAGCCGATTGGCTTTCCGGCCCACGAAATTGCCATGATGACCTCCATCGCCCTCCGCTTTATTCCCACCCTCTTTGAGGAGGCGGATAAAATCATGAAGGCCCAGAAGGCCCGGGGAGCCAACTTTGAATCCAGACGCCTCCTCGATACCGCCAAAGCCATGATCCCCCTGATGGTCCCCCTCTTTCTCAATGCCATTAAAAGAGCGGACGAACTGGGCATAGCCATGGAAGCCCGTTGCTACCGGGGCGGGGAAGGGCGGACCCGGTTAAATCCCTTGGTCCTTACCCAAAAAGACCTGGTCTTTTCTTTCGCCGCCCTAGTCATTATGGTGGCCCTGGCCTATTTCTTCTAAGGAAAATCCATGTATAAAAATATCTTGCTGAACCTGGCCTACGACGGGACAAATTTTCATGGCTGGCAGGACCAGGCCGGGGGAGCGCGGACCGTCGCCGGCGTCCTCGGCCAGGCCCTGGAAGAAGTGACGGGAAGAAGCGTCCGCATGATCGCCGCCGGCCGCACCGATGCCGGGGTCCATGCCGAAGGCCAGCTCGTCAACTTTCTTACCGCTTACCCCGCCCCGCCGAACCTTTTCTACCACCAGCTCAAGCCCCATTTGCCGGAGGACCTCATGGTCATCAGCTCCATGGAAGTCCCCCGGAATTTTCATGCCCGTTTCCAGGCCAAGGAAAAGACCTATCGCTACGACCTGATTGAAGGCCCCTTTCTCCTCCCTCAGCTTCGCCACCACTTTGGCCTCTCCACCTTTCCCCTGGATGAGGACCGGATCCGAAGGTCCCTGCCCCTTTTTCTTGGCACCCATAACTTTTCCGCCTTTTCCCTCCAGGACAAGGACCGGGATCCTATTCGCACCTTAAAGGCCATCCGCCTGGACCGGCGGGGAAATCACTGGATCTTCCGCTTTACCGGCGATTCCTTCCTCCGCCGCCAGGTGCGGATCCTCGTGGGGGCCCTCATTGACCTGGGCAGGGGACATCTGGATCCCGCCGACCTTCCCCCTCTCCTAGAACAGGGCGCTGACCATCCCATCGCCCCCGCCTTTCCCGCCGCCGGCCTGACCCTGGAAAAGATTGAAATTACCCTAAAAAAAACCTTTCCCGATCCCGAATTGACCCAAAAAATCCAAAACTTTCATAGTTAAAAGCCGGGCCGCCATTAAGGCCGAGCCGCCGGTTTATAAGCCGGCCGGCGGCGGGAAAGGCGGGGGGCCCTAAGCGGGGCCGGCGGGAAAGGCGGGGTCGGCGGTCATTCCTTCCTTCGCATTTTTCCCTCCACTCCACCCCGAACGCCAAAAAGTGCGATTTAGGGTGGAATGGAATTCCACCCTAAACCCTCGAAAACGCCAATTGGGGTGGAGTGGGGG